>JAQGPD010000116.1 GCA_028293305.1 Verrucomicrobiales bacterium
CATCGCCCGTGCCGATGCCGGAACCGACGCCAAGTCCAGCACCCGCGCCGCCTGTGCCGATGCCGGAACCGACGCCAAGTCCCGCGCCCGCACCGGAGCCGATGCCGGAACCGAAGCCAAGTCCAGCACCCGCGCCGCCTGCGCCAATGCCGGAGCCGACGCCAAGTCCAGCGCCGTCGCCGTCGCCCGGTCCCTCGTTGACTGAAAGTCAACCCTCCGTGGCTGTGCCAATGCCGGAACCGAAGCCGACGGAAAGTCCAGCGCCGTCGCCGAGTCCAGCGCCGCCGCCGCCAGCGCCAAGTCCAGCTCCAGCGCCCCCATCGCCTGTTCCCTCTTTGACTGAAGGTCAGCCTTCCTTGCCTGCTCCGGCCCCGGAAGCTGCGCCTGAAGCGGCCCCGGAAGTTGCTCCTGAAGAGGCGTCGGCGGAGAGGGGCGCGAAGGCATCGACCGCGGATCCTGCGGCGTTGTTTTCCGGCGCGGTGACGGCTTACAAAGCGGGCGGGGTGGAGACGGCCCGGAAAGAGTTTTTATCCATTGTGGAACAGGGCAGGCTGTCCGCTCCGCTGGCCCATAATTTGGGGAATATCGAGTATCGGCTCGGGAATTCCGGTCAGGCGACCCTGTGGTATAAGCGGGCGCTGGCCATGGATCCCTTCCGTCCGGAGACGCTGCAAAACCTCCGGACCGTGAGCAAACAAACGGGTTTCCTAACGTTCGATTCCCTCGGCGTTTCGCTGTCGCATTTGAAGCCGCGCTGGTTTGAAAACGCAGTCATCCTGACAGGTTGGACCGTCGGCATCGCCATCGTCTGGCTGGCTTGGAGCCCGCCGCGTCCGGGCCGCCGTTGGCCTCTGGTGGTGTTGATCAGCGTGCTGTCCCCGGTTTTGATAGGCAGCATCGCCGCCCTAGTCATTGTGGATCGCGATCCCTCGCCGCTGGCCAAACGGATGGTCGTCTCCGGCGAGGGCACGGATGCCCATGCGGCCCCGGCCGAGGCTTCATCCACCATCATCAATCTTCCTCCTGGCAGCGAGATCATCCCCTTGGAAACGCGTGGGAATTGGGTCTATGGGATGATCCCGGCCGACAAGGACGCGGAGCCCCGCCGGGGCTGGGTGCGCTCCGTCAAGCTGGAACCTCTTTGGCCTTATGCGGCCGCATTGTGAAGTCCTTTGTTTAGCCGTCGGACCCACGGACACCGCGTTCTCCGTCCGGCCGGCGTTTCTGCGGGCTGAAGCGCGGGGGTAAAATAGTTCCGGTATAGCAACTTCTACTATCATTTTTTTATGAGTTCCTGTTGTTCCACCTCCACGCCTGATCCTGACGAAAATCCGTCCCGCCGCGGGGGCGGAGACTCACCTTCCGGCGCCGGCCCTGACCCTACTCCCACTCCCGGGCCCGGTCCGGAAGCGCCGGTTTCCCCGGTTTCCGCTCCGGCCCTGACCGGTCCGAAGTCCTGCTGTCATGAGGAAAAAAAACCCGTCGTGGTTCCGTCTTGTTGCCATGGGGGCGGACATGGCGGACATGATGCGGTCCCAGCGCCGGCGGAGGCGGCTTATTTTTGTCCGATGTGTGAGGGTGTGGTTTCCGACCGCCCGGGTGAGTGCCCGAAATGCGGCATGGCTTTGGAAAAAAATCCGTTATGGAAACCAGCGGGAAAAATCAATTATGTCTGCCCCATGCATCCGGAGGTCCGTCAGGATGAACCCGGCGAATGTCCAAAATGCGGCATGGCTCTGGAGGCTGAAATCGTCCCCGGCGCGCCGGATGGGGAGGGAGCGGATGACGGCAACAGCGAGCTGCGGACCATGCAGCAAAAATTGTTATGGAGTGCCGCCTTGTCATTGCCGGTTTTGATTTTGGCGATGGGCGGCATGGTGCCTGGTTTGGATTTGGAGCATCGGCTGGGCTGGCGGACCTCCGCGTGGATTCAGGCGGTATTGTCCACCTTGGTCCTGGCGGGGCCGGCGCGTTTTATTGCGGCGCGGGCTTGGAACTCGATCCGATATCGAAGTTTGAATATGTTCAGCCTCATCGCCACCGGCATTCTGGCGGCGTGGGTTTACAGCATGGCGGTCGTGGCCTGGCCGGCATGGTTTCCGCACACGATGACGGACCATGGCGGCGGGCCACCGCTTTATTTCGAGTCCGCGGCGGTGATCGCGACTTTGGTTATACTCGGTCAGTGGCTGGAAGCGCGGGCGCGGCGTGAGACGGGATTGGCCGTGGCGTCGCTGTTGGGACTGGCGGCTAAAAGCGCTCGGCGGGTCGTGGACGGCGTGGAGGAGGAAGTGGCCTTGGAGCAGGTCAAACCGGGGGATTTTCTCCGCGTGAAGCCTGGGGAAAAGGTCCCGGCGGACGGTATCCTGACAGAAGGCCGGAGCACGCTGGACGAGTCCATGCTGACCGGCGAATCCATGCCCGCCGCGCGCGGGCCGGGGGATGCGGTGACGGGAGCGACGCTGAATGTGGCGGGCGCTTTTGTGATGCGCGTGGAACGCGTGGGGCAGGACACGGTGCTGAGCCGCATGGTGCGGATGGTGGCGGATGCGCAGCGCAGCCGGGCTCCCGTGCAGCGCCTGGCGGACCGCGTTTCGGCGTGGTTTGTGCCGGTGGTCGTGGGGATCGCGATTCTGACTTTTGTGGTGTGGCAGGTTTGGGGGCCGGAGCCCAGGCTGGCTTATGCGATTGCGAATGCGGTGGCGGTTTTGATCATCGCGTGTCCCTGCGCGCTGGGCCTGGCCACACCCATGTCCATCATGGTGGGAGTAGGCAAGGGTGCGCGCCTGGGCGTGCTGGTGCGGGATGCGGCGGCCTTGGAGCAGGCGGAAAAAATAACGCATTTGATCGTGGATAAGACTGGCACCCTGACAGAAGGTCGGCCCTCCGTCACGACGATCCAAGGACCGGCGGAGGCGGATGAAAATGCGTTATTGGCCAGGGCGGCGGCGCTCGAAACGTGGAGCGAGCATCCCCTCGCCGGAGCGGTGGTGCGGGGGGCGGCGGAACGTGGATTGGCATTGCCGGAAGTTAGCGAATTTGCCGCGATTGCCGGCAAAGGCGTGCATGGAATCATGGGCGGGAAATTGGTCAGGGCCGGAAGTCTGGCTTGGTTCATGGAGGAGAAAATGACGGTTCCGGAGGCGTGGGTGAAGGCGGCGGCGGAGGAGGGAAAACTGGCCCGTTCCCTGGTCTGGGTGGCGGAGGAAAATGAAGTGCTGGGTTTTATCAGTCTGTCGGATCCTGTCAAAACGACCACGCCGGGCGCGGTGTCGGCGTTGCGCGGGTTGGGATTGAAATTGATCGTCCTGTCAGGAGACAACGAGGCGGCCCAGGTCGTGGGACGCAGTGTGGGCATCGGGGATGTGCGGTCGGGGATGAGTCCCGAGGGCAAGCTGCAGGTCATCCGGGAATTGCAGGCGCAGGGTCATGTGGTGGCCATGGCCGGCGATGGCATCAACGACGCCCCGGCTTTGGCGGCCGCGGATGTGGGCATAGCGATGGGCACCGGCACGGATGTCGCGATTCACAGTGCCGGCCTGACTTTGGTGAAAGGCGACCTGAATGGTATTGTGAGGGCGGTGGAATTGAGCCGCGCGGTGATGCGGAATATCCGGCAGAATCTATTTTTCGCTTTCGCCCACAATGCCATCGGCGTGCCCCTGGCGGCGGGGGTGCTCTATCCATTCACCGGCTGGCTGCTGAACCCCATGTTCGCCGGCGCGGCGATGGCGCTGAGCAGTGTTTCCGTTATCCTGAACGCGCTGAGATTGCGGCGGTGAGCCTCAGCCTGAGCCTGGGAGATCCATCCTGATTTGTCAGCGGGGGGGGCGGCGACGACCGGCTTTTTGCCTGCTATAACCATTCCGGGTTACCCGCATCCCCGAGTCTGTTAAGGAAGTAATGGGGCATGCGCTTGGCATGACCTAACGCCACAACCAGGGGAACAGCCGTGTCGAGTAGATAGGCGATATACCATTCCGTGAATGGAGCTTCCAGATTCACTCTTCTAATTCCATTTTCGCGCTGTCTGTAAAGCAACGGAGCGGCCTGAATGGACTTTAAACTTTCGTAAAAACATTGCTCAAATTGCTGCGTAACCTTGGACCCCGCGTTCACAGCGTAATACCTGAGAGCACTGTTGAACTCCTCCCATGCTTTGGGATGAAATCGCGGAAACTTCACGCTGGCGGAAAATCACGGGGCTCACGATCGATCCCAAGCTCGGCAAAGAGGGCCCGGGTTCTTTGTTCAAATTCCAGACCGGACAACATGCTAGCTTCACCCGAGTGGACTTCCCGGACGCGTGAGTCAATTTCGGCAATCCATGCAGATTCCACCTGCTCCGGCTCAGTGGTCATTGATCCCCGCAGATCGTTGCCGAGTTCGCGCCAAAGGGAAAGGCGGTCAGAGGGGGGCAACGATTTGATTTCCTGACGAATGTGCTCAAGAGTGGTCATGGCATAGATTAACGTGCTTTTTCCGGGTGTCCAGTCGCCCTACGTGGCTGGGCGGGCATGGGCACTGGAAAAACCAATCCGGTTTTAGTCCCGTAAGCGGGCAGCTTCGTCGTAGTAGGATTCGAGGATGGCGGTTTGGGCGATGCGTTCGAATTTTTCGCTGACTTCGCGGTGGGCGGCGGTGGCCATGGATTGATAGAGTGCCGGATTTTCCAGGAGGTTGAGGCCGGCGCGGGCGAGGGCGGGGGCGTCGGTTTCCGGGACGAGGAAGCCGCTTTGGCCGGAGGTGACGGCTTCCGGGATGCCGCCGTGGTGGGTGGCGAGGACGGGAAGTCCGGAGGCCATGGCTTCGAGGAGGGCGTTGGGGACGCCTTCGCGGTTTCCGTCGGCGGGGGTTTCGCTGGGGTGGAAAAAGGCGTGGGAGTCATACATCAACCGGCGGAGGGCGGGTTGATCCAGGAAGCCGGGGAAGTGGACGCGGTCCGTTAGGCCGGCGGCGGCGGCCGCGGCTTGAAGCTCCTCCTTGAGCGGGCCGTCCCCGGCGAGGGTCAGGGTGGAATTTGGATAGCGGGCGGCGATTTCCTGGAAGGCGCGGAGGGTGGTGCGCAGGCCTTTTTTGGGGACGAGGCGGCAGGCCTGGGAGAAGTGCCAGGCGCCGTTTTCGGGGGTGGCCCGGAGTTGGAAGGGGAAGTCGTCCAGAGGAATGCCGGTGCGTTGCAGACGGAGTTTGGCAGGCGGGCAGCCGAGGCGTTCCAAGCCTTCCAGCAGGGATTCCGATCTTGCCAGGATGAGGGCGCTGTGATGAAAAACCTGGCGGAGCGCGTTCCGCCATGCGGGGTTTTCCGCGTCCACGCCGACGTCCGCTCCGTGGAAGGACACGACGACAGGGCGCGGGCTGGCGGCGATGAAGGGGAGGAGCTGCACGCCGATGTGGCCGAAAA
>JAQGPD010000168.1 GCA_028293305.1 Verrucomicrobiales bacterium
GAGTCTCCTGACAAATCCTCACATTGAGGGATTCACCTCCAGCGTGGGAGCCGGCGGCCCCAATTCCACGGCCAATGCCGGCCGCATGAATGTGCGCCTGAAGCCCCGCAAGGAGCGTCCTTCCGCAGGTGAAATCGTGAATGCCCTGCGTCCCCAACTGGCCCGCATCCCAGGCCTCCGCGCCTTCCCCCAGGTGCCGCCGGTCATCCGCATCGGCGGGTCGTCGTCGAAGGCTCCCTATCAATTCACCCTGGCATCCGTCAACCTGGCACCGCTTTACGAGGCGACGCCGAAAGTGGAGGCCGCCCTGCGCGCGCTGCCCGCCCTGACAGATGTCACCAGCGACCTTCAAATCACCAGCCCGCAGGCGTTTGTGAAGGTGAAACGCGACAAGGCATCCACCCTCGGCATTCCCATCAGCGATATCGAAAACGCGCTCTACAATGCCTACGGTTCCCGGCAGGTTTCCAGCATCTACACGTCCTCGGATCAATACTACGTCATCCTCGAAGTCGAAAACGCCTATCAAAACTCACCGGAATCCCTGGCACAACTTTACCTGCGCTCCGCCGGCGGCGAACTGGTGCCATTGGAATCCGTGGCGGAAATCCAGCGCACCACCGGGCCGCTGACAGTGACGCATTTGAGGCAGTTGCCCAGCGTCACCCTATCCTTCAACACTGCCCCCGGAGTCTCCCTGGGCGATGCCGTGGAACAGATCAATCAAGCGGTGCGCGGCCTCCTTCCGGAAGGGGTGACCACCACATTTCAAGGCGAGGCGGCCGCCTTCCAAGCCAGCCTAAAGGGGCTCGGGCTGCTGCTGATCATGGCGGTGGTGGTGATCTATCTGGTGCTGGGAATTCTGTATGAAAGCTTCATCCATCCCCTCACCATTTTGTCAGGACTTCCCGCGGCGGGCGTGGGGGCTCTGGCCACGCTCCTGTTGTTTGGCGAGGATTTGAATGTGTATGGTTTTGTCGGCATTCTCATGCTCATCGGCATTGTGAAAAAGAACGCCATCATGATGATCGACTTTGCCCTGGAGTCACAACGGAACGACAACAAAGATCCGGCCGACGCGATTTTCGAAGCCTGTCTTGTCAGGTTCCGTCCTATCATGATGACCACCTTCGCGGCGCTGATGGGTGCCCTGCCGCTGGCCTTGGGAATCGGAGCGGGAGCCGAATCCCGGCGGCCTCTCGGATTGGCCGTGGTGGGCGGACTCGTGCTCTCGCAGCTCCTGACGCTTTATATCACACCGGTGTTCTACCTCTACATGGAGCGCCTCCAAACCTGGCTCACGCCCAAGCGGAAAAAGGCCGAAGGTGAAGGCCTCGAAGACAGCCGCCCAGGAACAGCCATCGCCGGAACCGGACCCGCATGAAGCCCCTGCGGCCGAAGCCGATGCTTGCTGAGGTGTATCCTATTCCCAACAGCCTGAAAAAGGTTGGAAGTCAAGCCCTTCGACCTGAGTCGAGCTATGAAGGATTGCAGGGGTATGGGAGGGGCGGGACGGCGTGATGACAGCGGGGAGTGATAGAAACGCCTCAGCGAGCTTCGGCTGGGAAGGCGGAGACGAGTCTCCGCAGTCCAAGGCGTGAACGCTTCCGCGTTTCGCGGCTACTTGGAGGTGGACCAGGTTTTCCAGCGCTCCGCGATCTTGGCGGTGGCGGTGTCGCCGCGGTGGAAGAGCCAGCGGTAGCGAAGTGTCAGGGGCGCGTCTTTTTTCAGGAGGTAGTCGCCGGCGCCCTTGGGTTTTTTCTGGAAGTCGTGGAGACCGAACGGATTCGCGGCGATCAAACCGTAGTCGCGGGCGTGCCAGGTGGTGGGGTGGCGGAGATTCGAGGGATGATCAAAACAAGCAACCCCGACGACCCCGGTCACGGTGGGTGCGGTGTAGTCCACCCAGGCGGCGTTGGTGCCCCACATGGCGAGTCCGGTTTTTCCCTCGCTGCTGACAGCCGTGCCTTTGGCCCCGTCACCCTTCAGATTCAGCAGGGGATTGGTGCGGATGGCCATGGTGCCTTCCTTGGTGTCGCCGAACGTGACGTCGCCTGCATCCGCGCTGAGAGTGATCGTGTAGTCGATGAAACGGTCCTCACCCTCCGCGCCGCAGACGATCACCGTGGAGGACGACAGCACTTTCGCGCCATCGGCTTTCTGCCAGACTTCCTTGGTTTTCAGGGTCACGCCGTCCTTGCCGGAAACAATTTCCGGCACGCCCTGCACCACGATTTTTCCGGCATCATTGGCCTCCTTCCAAAAGTCCACGCCATTCACGGCGCCATGGGTAAACCACAGCCCTTTATGGTGCGGGTGATCCTTTTCCTCTCCGGGAGCAGCGTCAAGAATAGGCCATTGGCGCACCATTTGCAGGCCGTCGGGACCTGTTATGGGAAACAACACCGGCTTCGGCTGGCCTCCGTATATCAAATTGGTGAAGCTTTTCCCATCAATGTCCACGTGGACGGTTTTCGCCGCTTCGTCCAGCCGCGCCGTCACCACCGGATCAGCGGCATGAAGCGGGGTGGTGAACAGGCACAGGAGGGAACCGGCTGTTAGGGAAAGGTGGTTTTTCATGGTGATAGGAATGGAATTCTAACGCGCGCCGGCGACCGGAACGGTTGCCGCATTCGGGTTAAAAATGGCTGGCCAAAAAATGTCAGGGAGCGACTGCGAAACAAGCCGCCTCCTTGGTGCTGCGGGCGAAGATGAAGCCGCCGGACAGCGTGGGGGTGGACCAGCATTTTCCGTCCAACACATCCGCGCGGGCCAACTCGTTGTAGGCATCCGGCTTCGGCTCCACCATCACGAGTTCGCCTTTGTCGCTGAGGGCGATGACTTTGTCCTTGGCGATGACCACATTGCCGGGACCGAAACCATCCTTGCTCCAGTTTTCCTTGCCGGTGCGCAGGTCCACGCATTTGAGAGGTGCCTCACCATATTTTTTGAACCCGAAAATGCCGTAGAGGTGGCCGTCATAGGCGACCGGCGTGCTCCAGTGATTGTTCATCCCGTCGCCCTCCACGCGCCAGAGTTCGGCGGTTTCGAATTTGGAGCCGGTTTTTTTCACTTCATAAACCGCGCTGCCCACGCCATACCCGGCGGAGCAATACACGAGGTTTTCAAAAACCACCGGCGAGGCGGCGGTGGAGACATTGAATTTGAAAGGCTGCTGCCAAAGGATTTTTCCATTTTTCGGGGACAGCGCCGTGAGGCCGGACTTCATGAAAAAGATGACCTGCCGCTCGCCAAGGATAGTGGACACGGTGGGGGTGGCGTGGGTGATGGTGTCGTCCCCTTCCTTCCACTTCAGGGTGCCGCGGTCTTTGTCGAATGCCAGAAACGCTGCGCCTTTGCCGCCGCCACCGACGATCACGAGGTCGCCTTCAATGACGGGAGAGGTGGCATTCGACCACGAGATGTTCTTTCCTTTGTATTCACCGGCCACGTCCTTGGACCAGATTGGCTTGCCGGTTTTCGCATCGAAGCAATAGAGGTCCAGATTCGAACCATACACATAGACCTTGCCTTCGGAAATGGCCGGAGTGCTGCGCGGGCCGTCGCCGCCTTTGTTATCCCCGGTGCCGGAATCGCCGCCGCCCTGGTATTTCGCCAGCTTCAGCGGGGCGGCCCAGAGTTCCTTGCCGGTGGCGGGGTCCAGCACCACGCAATGCTCCGTGGCGGAGCCTTCGAAATCCCGCGTCACCAGCGTCGCGGCCACCCCGCCGGAGACGGCGACCGAGCTGAAGCCGGCATTGGCCTCCACTTTCCAAACCTGTTTCGGGCCCGCGCTGTCCCAGGCTTTTCCGGCGGAGACCTGCGTCACGCCATCGCCGTTAGGGCCGCGGTAGGCCGGCCAATCCGTGCCGGGAGCCGCGACCACGGGCGCCGCGCCAAGCAGGGCCGGAAGCAAAACCAGGGAGGGCGAAAGAGTCCGGAAAAGGAGGAGGGTGGGCGTTGATTTCATGAAGCGGTATCAAACGCCATGCCCCGCCCCGCCGTCAAGTTGTGTCTGCGCCCACGATGCGTATGCCGCCGCCGGACAGGGAACCGGCGGCCGCATTTCTTTCAAAAAAAACACCCCCTGACCGAAAAATCGGACAGGGGGTGGGGGACGCGGAATCAGTCAGGATTCCGCCGTGTTTGGGACGTTGCGGTCAGTCCAGTCGGACGCGGAAGAACAGCCGGCCGGTGCCTTTGGCAACGCTTCCGGTTGTTGTCAGGCCGGTGGACGGGATGTTGGCATTGGCGACGCTCCACGTGTTGAGGTCCGGGGAACTCTCGATCGTGTAGGTGAGGTTGGGCCGCGAATTCCAGGTCAGCTGCAACTCGGCTCCGGCCTCCACGCTGTCGGTGATGTGGAAGGTATTGTCGGCTCCGCTGTTGTAGATGGTCTTCACGGCTTCGGCATTGAGCACGCCATTGTAAATCCGGAATTCGTTATAAACGCCGGACAGGTGGGTGTCCCCGCCATATTGGGAACGGCCCAGCCAGTTGTTGACATCCGTGACCACCGATAGCGGATAGCGGGAGCCGGCGGATTGCAGGATCCATTCGCCATCCCGGTAGAGATTGAAGACGCCGCAGTTCCCCGCGCTGGAGTCGACCGTGGCGGCGTAGAATATTTCCTGACCGACCGTGGTGACGGTGTTCGGATCGAAGGCTGTTTCTCCCAGCGGTTCCTCACGGATGGTGAAGCGCTGGGCATTGCCGTCCGCGCCGCGCTGCATGGTGTAGGCGAAGTAGTCCGTGCCATTGCCGATGCCGGCGGGCGGGACTTCAAGATTGTTGGAGTTCCCGAAGTCGAACAAGCGGGCCCAGTTTCCGGCGGTGCTGGTGACAGTGACCCACCCGACGAGAGTCACGGCGCGCTGCGGGCTGATGAGGCCGTTAGGCAAATCAACATAAGGCGTGGTGTCCAGATTGTTGCCGCCCGGCAGATTCACGCCCGTGCCGTCCGAGGTGGCGCCGGTGCCGCGGATGACCGCGTCGAAGGTCGCCCCGCCGGCGACGTCGGCGGAGAGGGTGTCGGCATCGATGCTGGCAGGCAGGTCATTGAACGGCCAGCGGTGCGCGGGAGCGAAGAGGTTGGCGACCGGGCTGGTGGGGTTGCTGTCCTGACCATCGTAGGCAAGGTCGTCATCCGTGTCAGGATCGAAGGGATCCGTGGCGGCGGCGACTTCCAGGTTATCAGTCAATCCGTCGTGATCGGTGTCGGACTGGGCGGGATTGCTGCCGGAGTTGGAGGCGC
>JAQGPD010000182.1 GCA_028293305.1 Verrucomicrobiales bacterium
ATGACATTTCTTTGTGGCGAATCGGCCGGGACGACCGTCATCCGGCTAAAGGATGGGATGTTCACGGATGCTGGCAAGCCGGAGGCCATCATGTGGTGCGGGGGCTTTGGTTCGGCGGATTGGTTTCACAACTACGTGGAGGACCTGACCTTTGACGTGGGCTCCGGGAACCCGGGCGCGGTGGCGCTGCAGTTTTATTCCAACAACTCAGGGGCGGTGCGCGGATGTCGCTTCGTGGCGGTCGGGGGCAGCGGCCACACAGGACTGGATCTGGCGCATCGCGACATGAACGGCCCACTGCTGGTGCGGAACTGCGAGATCATCGGCTTTCGCCGGGGGATCGCGACGGGGCATTCGGTGAATGGGCAGGTCTTTGAGAATATCATCCTGCGCGGGCAGACCGAAGGGGGTTTCGCCAACGAGGGTCAGGTCATCAGCATCCGTGGTTTTCAGAGCGACAGCACGGCACCGGCGCTTTCCACTTATGGCACGCTCAGCCTGCTGGACGCCCAAATCACCGGCACCGGGGTCGCCGCAAAAAAGCCTGCCATTATCAATTTCAATGGGGGACGCGTTTTCCTGCGCGACGTTAGGACAACCGGCTACGGCCGCGCGCTGGGGGATGTAGCGCACACGCCGGACTCGGGAGCCGCCTATCGCATCAGCGGCCCTGACAAACCGGGCAGCCTCGGCCCGGACATAGCGGAGTATTCCTCGCATCCTGCGGCGAGCGCATTTCCATCGCCCCCGGAATCGCTCCGCCTGGCTGTAAAGGAAACCCCCGAAGTCCCACGCGACGATCCCGCAACCTGGGCGAATGTGGAGGACTTTGGCGCGGATCCGACCGGCAAGACGGATTCCGCCGCCGCTATTCAAAAGGCGATGGACTCCGGCGCGACCACGATTTTTCTGCCAGGCAACTACGCGCTGAAAAGCACGGTCGTCATTCGCGGCAAGGTCCGCCGTGTTGTCGGCACCGGAGGAATGATAGATTACACCGCGCAAGTGAAACCCGATTTCCGCCTGGCGGACGGCGACGCTCCGGTGGTCATGCTGGAGCACTTCGCCCACATCCACGGCGGGCTGGAAGTGGATACGCGGCGGACGCTGGTCCTCCGCAGTGTCTCCGACTGCGACCTGACCAGCACCTCGCGTGTGGAGGGTGCCGAGTGGTTCTTCGAGGATGTCGTGACGCACAATCTGTCACTCAAGCGTCAAAAGTTATGGGCTCGGCAACTCAACATTGAGAACGAGGGCACGCATCTCGTCAACGACGGCGGAGACTTGTGGGTTCTAGGCTACAAGACTGAGCGGGGCGGCACGTTGCTAGACACCCGTGGCGGCGGGCGCAGCGAAATCCTCGGCGGTTTCAGCTATACCACGACGGCGGGCAAACTCGCGCCGATGTTCGTGAACACGGACTCGTCCATCTGGGCATTTTTCAGCGAAGTCTGCTATAATGGCGACCCGTTTGCCGTGCGCGTCTCGGAAACCCGGGGCGGCGGGACGAAAATATTGGGGAAGGGCGACGGGCATACCGCGCCTTATTCCGGCAGGCCGCCTAACCGCTGAATGCAATTATACGCAAAACAGCGAAGCGAGTAAAACTCCGGTATTTTTGACTAACGAAACGGGGGCCGAAGGCGGCGAAGTCAGGCGGAGGCCAGCGGCCGCGTGAGTTTTTTCCAGAGGCCTTCCAGTTGGGGCGCGAGGGAGGCGAAGGCGTCGGCCGAACCCAGGGGGAGGGCGCCGCGCTCGCTTTCGCGGAGGACTTCATCGGTGGCGTAGAGGGCGGCGAGGCTGGAGTGGTCGAGCGTTTGAAGATCAAGGAACTGGGCGCGGGCGGCGACAATTTCGTCCTGATGGAGCCAGACGGCGAGGTTCACGGGAGCGGCGGCGGCGGAGAAAAGCACCAGCCGGCTGCCGGGGACGTAGGTGGAGCGCTGGCGGGCGAAGTCGATGAGCGCGCCCCAGTAGGCGCGGTCCTCGTAGGGCTCGGAGCCGAACAAAATTTCCGCATCCGGCGATTGCCAAACGCCGGCGACCGCGCCTTCGAGCCCGGGCAGGCCGGTCTCCAAAAAGCGCACCAGGGCCAGGCGCTGCCCTGACAATTTCATCAGATGATAGAGCCGGTCCTGATCCAGCAGCAGCCAGGGAGAGGACGCAAAATGGGCGCGCAGTGTGTGAAAACGGACTTGGAGAGCGTGGTCCGGAGCGACGCGTTTCGGGGTCAAAAACGGCGAATCGCCCAGCGGTGGGCGGGGCGGGGCAGGGTGGGGGTCCCGCAGGATGGCACCGGAATCCGGGGCTGGGGAATGGGTCGTGCCGTTGGTGTAGCCCGGTGATTTCGCTCCGGTCGGGGCCGGGTTGTCCGGCGGTGCGGTGGGCAGCACAAGACGCTCCTTGATGCGCTCCAGCATATCCCTCATTCGCGCCACCGGAACGGAAGGGTCGGAGGGGCGCGGTTTGGCGGGATGGCTCCACAGATCCTGCCAGGCGTGGGCGGCGTAGCGCAGGACCGCGCGGGGTGAGACCAGGCGGCCGGCTTCCTGCGCAAAGTATTGACCCAGGGACAGTTCTGAAAGGAATTGTTCAGCGGCGGCGGCCGGCACACGCCAGGTGTCGAGTCGTTGTTTGATCAGGTCCTCGGCAGTCTCCCGGCTGAGGCCGCCCAAGGTGATCTGGCCGCCGGTGAGCCGATCCTCCAAGGCACTGGGCAGGGCTTTCAGAAAAGTTTCCGTCCACAGGTCCTGATTGACGCTCAACACAAAAAGCACCCGCCCGGAGAGTTGTCGCCAGTCGTTCAAAAAGTTGGCGAGCCTCAGGATTTTTTCGCTACTGCCGTGGAATCCGTCCAGATGATCCAGCAAAATGACGACTGGCCGATCGGCGGCGGCGAGGCGGCAGAGTTCGCCCAACTTCTCTTTGAAAAAAGTGTCGCCCTCCGTGGGGGCTTGCAGGAATTGGAAACCGTGAGCCGGAGCGCCGGAGGAATGGACCGGCGTGGTGGGCTGCTTGAGCGCCCATTGCAAAGTGCCGAGACGTGAGGGATCCTTTTCCGCGCCAGCCTGTGAATACCCGCATAAGGCCCTGAGCCACAAGGTGGCGGCGGTTTCCGACAGACCGGTTTCCTGGCTTAAAATGGGGGAGCCGACCGGCAGTAGCCGCTCGAAGTGATCCTGAAACCACTGCGCGACCGGCTGGTCCTTTTTGGCAAAATCAAACAGGTCGCGATATCGGGAGCGCACCGTGGCCGCGGCCTCTTCAGGGACCGCGCAGGGGACCTTTCCGGAGAGGATCATTCCGGCATTCACCGATGCGAAGGTATGCCGGGCAATATCATCCAACTGGCTGAGGGACGCGCCCGGACTCGTCTGGTGCAGGCAGGCCAGGACTTGATCGAAGAGCGGCTTCCAAGCGATTTTTGCCTCCGGATCAAACTCCACCGGTATCACAAAAGCATTGTCCGCCTGCAGTAATCCGCTGAGCAGGTGGGACTTCCCATAGCCCGCGCGCGGTGCCCGGAGGAGGATGACACGGCCTTGGCTCTGCCGCACGGAGGTCGGGTTCTGGTGGACGGCCTGGGCGAGCTCCTGATTTAGTTTTTCCTGTGCGTCCTGATGCAGGGTCAGGAAGGTATTTCCGGTTTCCACTCCGTCCGGAAAAATATCCGAAGCGAAGGGATTGCAAAGTTGATTGGAAAACGATTCAGAGGCCATTGCCGGGGGTCACCATGAGGGTCAGATTGTTATTATCACCTACAGTGAGAAAAGCAAAGAGACTTTTTACAGAAATTGCAAATAATCGCAATATTGGGTTTCTCTTTTGTAAATTCCACCTGATCAATTGCGCGAAATCCATGTAAGACCCGTTGATTAGGGATTTTAGCTGAAATTACGGACATTTTAAAAATGTCGGAATTTGCCGCAAAATGCAAGCTTATACGGTCAGGGAAGCGTAAATTATTTTGGAACGCGCTCTGCTGTTGCAAGTGAGTCTGTTCTTTCTGAAATACTGCATCCCTCCACCCTCCCCCATCCATGGACACCCCTTCGAATTACCTCACTCATCCTTTCACATGGGGCCTTGCCCTGGGTTTATTGTTTTTCTTCTTCTCCGCGTGGGCTCATTTCAAAACGAAGCGGGAGTTGCGGCGGTATCGGAAACACCTTTCGGACAAACTGGAACTCGAGGCCAGACAATATGAAATTGTGCGCCGTGAAAAGGAAACCGTTGGCAAGGAAAATGAGAATTTGCGCCTGCGCATCGGCCAGTTGAATGAAAAACCTGAACAAAAGATGCTTAGGGACCTCGAAGTTCTCAGCCGGGCTGAAAAACGCATGATCGTTCAAGCTCCGGGATTCGCCGGTGCCTGGGAGAATGCCAAGGCGGCCGCCATTGAGGAACTCACCGCGGAAGACCAGGGCCGCAGCCTGCCAAAACGTATTTTCACCCGCCTCTTCGGCACCAGCACCGTCACCACCCCGGCGGACCCCTCGTTGCTTTCAAATAATTCCACTACGGCCCCTCCGGGACCCTCCACGGAAACTGAAACGCAGTCCACTTTTCCCGTGACGCCGGCCGTGACGGAAAAACCGCTCTGATCCCCGCCGCTCCCCACCGCCGCCGGATCTCACAGGGAGTCCAAATCGGGAGGATCCGGATTTTTCACACAGGGCACCGTCCCTGCGGCGCTTGGTGCTCTTTACCATTCCCCCATGACACTGGAAATCCCCCCCGGCGAATTCGACGCCCTTATTTTCGACTGCGACGGCACCTTGATCGACTCCATGCCGCTCCATCTGGACGCGTGGCGCGCGGCCTTGGACGAGCACGGATTCCCCTCGGCGCAGTTCACGGATAAAATGCATCACGACTACGCGGGCATGCCCGGGCCGGCGATTGTGCGCCTGGTGAATGAGCAATTCGGCACTGTTCTGGACCCGGATAATGTCGAGGCTTCCAAGCTCGCGTGGTATCTGGCGAATCACGTCAACGTCAAACCCGTCCAGCCCGTCGTGGATATCGCTCTGGCCAACGCCGGAAAAATCCCCATGGCCGTCGCCTCCGGGAGCGACGCGGAAATTGTGAAGGAGGGTCTGCGCGCCATCGGCATTCTGGATCTTTTCCAAACCGTCATCACCCCCGTGGACGTCGCCAAAGGCAAACCCGCGCCTGACATGTTCCTGCTGGCCGCCGAGCGCATGGGCGTGGCGCCGGAAAAATGCCTCGTCTTTGAAGACGGCCAGCTCGGCATCCAGGCCGCCAACGCCGCCGGCATGGCCCATGTCTTTGTTCCGACCGAATAATAAAACGCGGGCGCGCATTTTGAGGGGGGAAGGCCAGGGATTTGATGGGGAATCGCCAATGCGAACCGCGCGGGGGCGATCCATGCGGCATCCTGGCAGGTCGCCCCGCTGGCAGGTTTGAGAAAAACGTGATGCTGCACGACCAAAGCCCGCCCGCCCGCCCCTCACCACCGATAACTCATCGTCACCCGGACCGTCCGCGGTTCCGCCGGGTGCAGGTGCACATCCGCCACCGGCGCGGATTCCCCCCGCAGTTGGCTTTCGTAATAATATTCAATGTCGTTGTTATTCCGATCCAACAGATTCAGCACATCCACCGCGACCTCCCAGTTTTTCCGACGGTAGCCCGCCCGCGCGTTGAGCGTGAAGGAGGATTTGGACTTGATCCTGCCCGTTTCCTCCAGCGGTCGCGGCGCAAAAAATCGTCCGCGCAAACTGCCGAAAATGCCGTCGCCCTCGCCCAGCGTCACGCCGCCCGACCACATCGTGTCGATACTCCCTGGGATGCGGTCCGCTTCTCCCGCATTCCGGAAACGGGCGTGGCTCAGTGCGAGTTCGCTATCAAGAGTAAACCACGGCACCGGCCGGTAATACGCCGCCCATTCCATCCCATAACGACGGCTGCCAGGGCCGGCTTCCGAAGTGCCGGCATCGCCAACATAGACCAGCTCACTATCACTTTCCAGGAACCACAGTCCCAGCGTGGTCGTCACCTGGGGCACCGCCTGGGTGCGCAGGCCGATTTCCGCGCCTTTCGTCCGGATGAGCGGATCCGCGGGATCGACTTTCAAGCCGGTGTTGGGATCCCTGGCGATGGTGACGCCCCGGGCGTCATTGCTATGAAATCCGAGCCCGCCATTCAGATAAAACTCCGTCTCCGCCCACGGCCCCAGCACCATGCCCAGCTTGGGGTTGACGATGCCGTCCCACTTCTCCGAAGTGTTGTCAGGATCACTGCTTTCCACGTCGAACCGGAACAAATCCCCGCGCAGACCACCGGTTAGGCGGAGCTTTTCCGCAATTTGATAGTTCTGTTCGAAAAAGAGCGCGGCGGACGTCTCGATAACATCGTCCTCGCGCACCGTGCGGAACCGGCGGCGGGCTTCCGTTTTATAAAGACCGACCCCATCCTGGAGGTCGGTGCGCGTGTCCAGGCCCAGCAGCGTGGTCGCTTTTTTCCCCCCGATTTCATATTCCCAAAGCCGGCTGGCACTGGTTCCCGCGAACCATCGGCGATCCTGTTGTTCAAACTGGTCCCCGCGCACCGGGTCGTCCAAAAAGTAAGTGAAGTTGGAAAACAGATTCAGATCATAATAACCAAGATAGGAACTGAGTTGGGTGGTCGCATTTCCATCCTTCCACTGCCGCAGAAGCTGCAGGCTGGCGCGGGAGGTTTCCCCGCCTTCGTCATCGCTGAGCCGGCCGAACCGGCCAATGGATCCATCCAGAATCGAGCGCCGCGCCACCTGGTCGGTGGCGTTCCATTTTCCATCATAAACCATTCCTGTCAGGCTCCAGAACTCCGTCTCCGTGCCCTCGTGATATTTGATCAGCGCATTCAAACGGCGGAAGTTATCGCCCGTCTCCCACGGCCCGTCCTCATGGGAATATTCCATCCCCAGCGTGAGCTTGCCGGCACCCAGATCAAAACTGTCCCCCGCAAAAGCGCGGTAATAGTTATCCTCTCCCCAGGTAAAGCTGGCCATGCCCTGCTCCAGACTGGACACGATATGATAGTCAGCCTCCCCGGCGGATGACAGGTCTCCCAGATCCGCAAAGTAAGGACCCTTGCGATAGTCCAGTCCGCCTATCATTTCCGGAATGATGAAATTGATATCCGCATAGCCCTGGCCATGCGCGTGGTTCCGGAAATTGACCTGCATGCCATCCAGAAAAACGCCGAAGTCCGTGCCATGGTCCAGATTGAATCCGCGCAGGAAAAATTGGTTGGCCTTTCCGCCGCCCGAGTGCTGCGTGACGATCACGCCGGGCACCGCCTCCAACAATTCCCCGCGCCGCAGCAGGGGCCGCTCCACCAACTCCTCGCGGCTGGCCTGACCTTTCGTCGCCGAAGGTGCGGAGCCCAGCGCGTCGAGCGCTTTTCCTGACACCAGCACCGGCTCCATCACCACCTCCTCCAGTTGCTCCCCCGACCCCGCCGCATCCACCGCCGCAGCCCGCGGACCTTGGTCCTGAGCCAGAGTGCGGCCATTTGCCAAAGTCAGAACCAAACTGGTCAGACACCAGCCCAGGCCGGGCCAGGCAGGGTATTTTATTGGCGGAAAAAAAGGGGGGATGGGATTCATGTCCTCTTGAGACGACATCCTTCGACAAAACCCACGAAACCCGGTCAGGAATAAAGCGAGCCCGCCGGCTTGAAACAAAAAAGCAGCGGTCACTTTTCCCGGCTTGCTCCCCGCACGGCAGGGGGCAGGTTACCGCATGTCCTCCGTCTCTCCCGATAAAATCCAATTCAGTTCCCGCGCCGATTTCAAGGCGGTGGAAAATGGATTGGGCTTTGCGCCGAAATTCGATGCCGCCGGCCTCATCACCGCCGTGGCCGTCGATGCGGATGACGGCGCGGTCCTCATGGTCGCTTACATGAATGAGGAGTCGCTCCGCCAGACCCTCGCGTTGGGCGAGGCTGTTTATTATAGCCGCAGCCGCCAGGAAATCTGGCACAAGGGCAAAACCAGCGGGCACACCCAGGAGGTCGTGGAAATCCTGACGGATTGTGACCAGGATGCCCTCGTCCTGCGCGTCCGCCAGCACGGCGCCGGTGCCTGCCACACCGGCTACCGCAGTTGTTTTTTCCGCAGCGTCGCCGTGGCCGCTCCCGCCGGGGATGGCACCCAGGCCGCCGCGCTGGTGCCGGTTTACACCTCCAAGGCCTACGATGCCGACGCTGTTTACCGTAAATAAAACCTATTTCCCCCGCACTCCAACTTCATCCTCTTGCAATCACCGGACGTAAATTCTAGGAACCCCCAGTCATGCCACCCATCGTTCTGTCCCTCGCCCGTTTCTATCATTCCTCCATCGGTAAAAAAATCATCGTGGCTGTGACCGGTCTGGCCATGGTGGGCTTCCTGGTAGGCCACCTCCTGGGCAATCTCCTTATTTTCGGCGGACCGGATGCCATCAATGGCTACGCCAAAAAACTGCATGACCTCGGCCCGCTGCTGTATGTGATCCGTGCCGCCCTGTTCGCCATGTTCGCCATGCACGTCCTGTGCACCATCCAACTCGTCCGCATCAACCGCGCCGCCCGTCCCCAAAAATACGCGGTGGACACCG
>JAQGPD010000252.1 GCA_028293305.1 Verrucomicrobiales bacterium
CACCCCTGCGAACCACTTCGCCAAACGCCCCAGCACCGGCAAGGCGCCCCCGTCATTTCCCAGCACAAACCCGGTCCGCAACAACACCCGCCGCTTCACCGGCATGGGCGCCTTGAAAAAAGCCGACTCCCATTTGCGGCAAACCTCCGGTCCGAAACCCTCGCCCACCGGCGCCGTTTCATCGCACCAAAGTGGACCGGCATCCCCGTAAATCGACAACGATCCCGCCTGCACCCAAACTTCCGGCGGATGCGCACAGCGCCGCACCGCCTCCGCCAAGGCCCGCACACTATTGATCCTCGATTTTAAAATTGCCTCCCGGTTCGCCTTGGTGTGGCGGCAGTTCACGTCCTTGCCCGCCAGATTCACCACCGCCGATGCCCCCTCCAGTTCCTTGGTCCAGGGTCCGAATTTCGATGGATCCCAGGCCACTCCCCGCGCCGGCGCCCGCACTTCCTCCGGCGTGCGGCTCAGGACCACGACTTCATAACCCATCCCGGCGAAAACCCGTTGCAGGCGCCGACCCAGGAATCCGGTTCCACCGGCCAGGATCACTTTAGGTTGTATGTTTCCGTCCATATAAAATCTTTGGCTAGTAAATCAAAATTTTGCTGCTTCCGGCTTTCGTTTTCCACTATCTGGATCACCGCGCTTCCTTTGTGCCCGATGTTTCAGTTATTTCAGTCATAAACGAAAGCAGTGTATAAAAAAATCCCCTCAATCTCCCGTGAGTCCGAGCAGGCTGAAGACTTTGTCGCCCAACTTCATCGCCTTCCGCACCCGGCCCGCAGGCAATCGGCTGACCTTTTCAAACCAACCATTGCTCATCTCGAAAAATTCCTCCAGATCCTTCAACCGCTGCCGCGCATAGGCCTCCTCCTTGTTCCGGGGATCCGCCTCGGCGATGCACTCGCGCAAGGCATTCAAAGTCGGATCCACCTCCCGCTTTTTCCGCTCGATGGCGATGGTCCGGAACATTTCGAACACATCCTTGGTGGCCTCGAAATGATCCCGCCGGTCTCCCATGACATGGGTGATCTTCACCACTTGCCAGTTTTGCAATTCCCGCAGACTGGTGCTGACATTGGACCGGGCCACTCCCAACACCTCGCAGATCTCCTCCGCATGCAGCGGCTTTTCGGAGATGAACAATAAGGCGTGGATCTGCGCCATCGTGCGGTTGATCCCCCAACGCGCGCCCATTTCTCCCCAATGGAGGACAAACTTTTCGGTGACGGGGCTTAACGTGGTCATTTCTTGGATTTCGGTCTGGACAGAAATTACCGAAGCTTCAAGCGCATGCAAGCGAAATATAAAAGCCCCCGGCTCCGTGAAGAAATCGTTACCAAACATTAAAATTTTAATTTGTCTTCAGACTCACCTCTGATTAAGGCTCAAAGAGTTGCCACGAAGTTTCGTTCCATTCCGGAACTCATCCCGCTCCTCATCCATCCTTATGAAACTCAAACTAGCCACTCTTCTGTTATTTGCTTTGGCACCCCTCGCCCAAGCCCATACCGTGCTCTATACCGTCATCCTTTCCGGCGCGGCCGAGGCCCCGCCCAATGCCTCCACGGGCACCGGCACGGCCCTGATCACCCTCGATTTCGACCTCGTGACCATGAAGGTGGAGACCACTTTCAGCGGACTTCTCGGCAACGTCACCGCCGCCCACATCCACGGCCCCACCGCGGTCGCCGGCACGGGAACCGCCGGCGTCATGACGATGACCCCGACCTTCACCGGATTCCCTCTTGGGGCGACTTTCGGCACCTACTCCCAGACTTTCGATATGACCCTGTCCAGCAGCTACAACGCGGCTTTCGTCACCGCCAACGGAGGCACCGTCTCCGGCGCGCTGAATGCCCTGAACGCCGCCATCCAGGATGGAAAATCCTATCTCAATATCCACACCTCCTCTTTCCCGGGCGGCGAAATCCGTGGATTCCTAACACCCGTCCCGGAGCCCTCAGTTCTCCTCATGGGCACCGCCGCCGCCGGTCTTCTGACCCTGCGCCGCCGGCGTTCCCAGCCCGCCTGAGCCGGGCTGAGCCGGGCTGCGGAAACGGACCCCCTGGACATTTCCTGACAATTGTCTCAAAACGCCTGCCGGCATCCCCGGCAGGCTTTTTTTGTGTTATGGGCAAAACGGCAACGCCTTAAAAACACGGGGACCAAGGCTTATGCGGCGGGAGGGAAACGGAAAATCCAGAAGGAAACAAAATAAAATCTTGCAAATCCTACGGTCGTAATACATAAATCCTACATGCGTAAGAAAACTTCGGCCAAACCCCTTCCCGCCATCACCGAAGCAGAATGGATCGTGATGCGCGTGCTATGGGAAAGCGCGCCCATGACCGCCAACGCCGTGGTCGCGGCGCTTGAAGGCCAGTCGGACTGGAAGCCGAAAACCATCCACACCCTCCTCCGCCGCCTCGCCGACAAGGGTGCCCTTTCATACGAGAAGGAAGGTCGGGAATTCGTCTTCACTCCCCAGGTGGAAGCTGCGGACTGCCAACTCGCGGAAGGCCGCACTTTCCTGGACCGGATCTTCGGAGCCCCCAGTCTGGCCCCCATGCTAACGGCATTCGTGGAGCGGGAGGCCCTGTCCGCCAAGGAAATCGAAGAACTCAAAAGAATCCTCAACGAGGCCGGCCGCAAATGAACTCCTCCGATTTTCCCCCCAGCTGGCTGGACGCCACCGCCTCCGCCCTCCTCCAGGCCAGCATCGCCGGCGGAGTCATGGTGCTTTTGTTATTGGGAATCCGGAAAATCGCCCGCCACCGCATTCCCGCCGCTTGGTATTACACGCTCGGCCTCATCGCCATGTTGCGCTTTGCCCTGCCGACTGTTCCGGACAGCGCCTTCGGGCTCGACCTAACCTACAGGCCGCCTTCCAACCCTGCAGGGGAACCGACCAGCCCACAGGCCGGCATCGTTTTAGGGCGGGAAGCATCCGGGCTTCCTCCGGCCATAACTGATGTCGCCTCCGATTTTCCCACGGCTCCCAAGGCGGCCCCCGCTCAAGGCTCGCCACCACTTCCTCCTGGAAATGCGTCGGCGAATGCAGACCTGGATAACACCTCGTCCATCACGCGGACTGGCCCACCCGCTGACGCGCCGCTTCCGCTTTTTTCAATAGCTTCATCCCAACTGCTGCCCTCACCGGCATCACCGCCATCCCCGCCCGGCCTGCCATCACCGCCGACCCGCTCGTCCACGCCGTCGGCTTACCCGGAAGGCGAAATGGCCGCCGACAGCTTTACTCCCCGATTTCAACCCACTCCGACACGCAACCCGACTCCTGGCGCGCTCCCCGTCCCGGGCGGAACCAAACGCTATCTGATAGTAACGTGGGTCGCCGGCACCGTGCTGATCCTCCTGCGCGCCCTCATCCAACACCTCCGTTTTCACCAAACCGTCCGCCGTTTTGCCCGTCCCGCCGACGCCCGCACCTGCCGCCTGGGGCTGGAAACCGGGGTCCGTGCCAAGCTCGGCCGTCAACCCGCGATCCTTGAAATGCCCCACCTCCCCAGCCCCGTCGCCTGCGGCTGGCGTCACCCGCTCATCCTGCTGCCCACCCATCTCGCCCGCACGCTGCGCGACCAGGAACTCCAACATGTCCTAGCCCATGAAGCCGCCCATCTACGCCACGGCGACAGTCCCGCTAACTGGTGGCTCCTGATTCTGTGCGCCATTCATTGGCCGAATCCCGCCATCTGGCTGGCCCGCCGCGCCCTCATCGCCGACCGCGAACTCGTCCGCGACGCGGAAGCCATGCAGGCATCCGACTCGCCGCACCCGGCCCCTGCCGCCGACTACGGCCACACGCTTTTAAAACTAACACTTTTGCCAGAAACCGCCACGGCATCTCCGGGCCTGACGGCACTCTTCACCACGGAGAAAGAAATCCACCGCCGCATCCTCATGATAACGCAACCCACCAAACCGCCAGGACCCATGAAAAAGCTCGCCACCCTCCTAACCGCCGGCACCGCCATCCTCGCCACTTTCACCCAGGCTCCGGCGCAAAACCCATCGGGCCCTGACAAATCCCTCCCTGCGGCTCCCACCGCCCCGGCCGATCCCGCCGCGGCATCGGCCGCCGCCGTCGAACTCCCCGCAACCGCTCCCGCCCTTTCCCTCTCCGCCGATCCAAGTCCCACCGATCCCGCGTCATCCCCGGCCAAGGTCTCCCCAACTCCCGCCGCGCCCTCCGCCCTCCCCGACCTAACCGGAACCGTGGAGACGGATGTGGCCCCCGCCGCGGATCCCTCCGTGCTCCCAGTTCCGGGAGGCCCCGGCTTGCCCTCCCCTCCCCCCGCACAAGCCCCACTCCCCACGTCCCCTCCACCCCGGGACCCGTTCCAGGCGCCCCCCGTCCCTCCGACCCCACCGATCCGCGTTGAGAATCCGAAATTCACCAAACGCCTAGAAATCCATGAAAAAATTCGGCCCGGCGAAGCGACGGAACTAAAAGCCGCCGTCGCCAAACTCAAGTCCGCCGCAGCCGCTAACAATGCTGCGCATTCCATGATTCTCCAAGCCGGCGGAAACCCCGGGGAAATCCAACAACTCCGGGAGGAAATCCAAAACCTCCGCGCCGAACTCGACCACCTGAAACAAAACCCCGCCGCCCTCCGTTCCGCAGCCGGAGCCGATACTTTCGATTCCGCCATAGAGAAGGCCCAAGTGGAATACCAGCGGGCACTTGGTCGAGGCTTTGGCCCCAATCATCCGACCGTGACCCGCATCGCGAACCAAATCGACCAATTCAAAATGGCCTTGGATGAAAAACGGAAACATGCCTCCGATATCGAAGCCAAAGCAAACGACGCCCGCAGCGCCATGGTCCGGAAACTTATCGAAGCCAAAACCCAAGCCACCAAACTCACCACCCGGCTCGAAGCCGAAGCTCCCCCCACCGCTGGCGATTCGCCGGAAACCCGGATCAAACGAGCCGAAGCTTACGATCAACTCGGAACCTACCGGGCCGAAATCGAAGCCATCGAAACCAAGCTCCAATACGGCATTCTCGACTGAGAAACATCGCGCAGCCTAACCGGTTTTCCAATCCGTTTTTTCCTCTCCGATCCGCCCTTCCTTTCCTGCCTTTTGGTGGATGGAACGGACAACCGCCCCACAACGCCGCACAGCCTCCGCTTAAAATCCCCCAACCGCGCCGGTGCGGTTGGGGGATTTTCCGCGTTCACGTTCCCACAATTTTTGGCCAGACCGTGCCTGTCAGGGGATGACTTTCCCCTCTGCACCGCCCGCCTCCTTGAGTGGACAGAAGACCGGTGCGCGCTTGAAGTTTTTGCCCAGCTCCGCCGTTTTTTCCGTTGCCCGCCCCGGGATGGATGCGTCCCTGCCATCGTCAAAATGTCAGCCGCCGCCACGCCCCACCCGCACTACCGCCCGGAACTGGACGGCTTGCGGGCCATCGCCGTGCTAGCCGTTATGGTGTTCCACCTGCACGCCGCCTGGCTGCCCGGGGGATTTGCCGGCGTCGACGTGTTTTTTGTGCTCTCCGGATTCCTTGTGACGTCCGTCATTCTCCGCGGGCGGGCGAAGGGACACTTCAGTTATGCCCAGTTCTATCAAAGACGCATCGCCCGCATTTTCCCGGCATACCTCACCATGGCGGTGGTCACCCTGGCCGCCGCGGGAATGACTTACTCCTCCTGGGACTTCGCGTCCACCGCCTCCGCATTCTCGGCCTCCCTGCTCTCCATCTCCAATTACTATCAACTATCCCTTGGAAACTATTTCCAGCTTTCCCCGGACTCACAGCCCTTGTTGCATTGCTGGTCCCTCTCCGTGGAGGAGCAGTTCTATCTGATTTTCCCATTGCTGCTCGCTTTGTTATTCCGGACTCCGCCACGCGCCCGGCGTCCGCTGCTGATCCTGATTTTGCTGGCAAGTTTTGCGCACAGTTGCCGGCTCACGCTCAGCCTGCCGGTTCCGGGATTTTACCTCCTGACATCCCGGGCCTGGGAGATGCTGGCCGGAAGTCTGCTCGCTTTTCCAGGATCGAATCCTTCAGCTTTTCAACGTCCGCCCGCCACGACGATGCCCGGCTGGACGGCGGGATTTCCCGGCATCCTTGCCTCCCTCGGAATGGGCCTCGTCCTCCTGTCATTTTTTGTTTTGAATGAGCATCAGCCATTCCCAGGTTGGCGCGCCCTCCTCCCCGTTCTGGGCACCGCCGCCATCATCCGCGGCGCCTCCGGCGGATGGCTTCATCAACTGTTGTCAGTCCGGCCCATGGTCCTGATTGGCCAAATGTCCTACTCCCTCTATCTATGGCACTGGCCGGTGTATTCCATCATCGACCACTCGCTGCCCTATCAAAATCCCGGCGTCCGCCTGGTGCTGAAAATCATGTTCACCGTGCTTGGCGCCGGTGCATGCCACCTGTTGATTGAAAAACCCGCCCGGCGGTTTTTCAATCTTCCCCGCCATCGCCTGACCGCGTTCCTGTTGCTTGGCACCGCTCTCATTTTATTCGTGCCTCTCGGCCACCGGCTCAGCGCCCGCCACTATCTGGACGCCTCCACCACGAAGTCCGGGATCCTGACATTTCCATCGCCCGGAGCCACGCGCACCCTGATGCTAATAGGCGACAGCCAGGGCACAATGTATGGCCAGCTCGCGCGCGACCTCGCCACCGCCCACGGTCTCAATCTGGTCATTCTCAGCAAAGCCGGCGAGGATCCTCTCGCGTTCCCCTCAGAGCCTCAGTCGGAGCTGCA
>JAQGPD010000299.1 GCA_028293305.1 Verrucomicrobiales bacterium
TATTTCACCGCCGGTCCGCCCAGCCCCACCCGGGCCATGGGGCTACTGTCTGAGTTTCAGCAACTTATGGCCGGGATCCGGGAGGAGATCGAGGAGGATCACAAGGAAAGCCTGAAAGAGGAAACCGAGCACTACAGCCGCAGCACCGACGGGGTGTGGCTTCGGGAGCGGAAGGATTATTACGACGATCTGACCGAAGGCGCCTGCGCGGAGCACCGTAACGCCTTGGTGGGCACGCTGTTCAGCTGGCTGGGAGAACTGCTCCGCCGTCGCCATCAACTCCCCGTTTTGGATCTTCCGGCCTATGCCGCCGTGACGGAACGCATCGCCGCCACGCTGCCGGATGCGGAAATACACCGCCGCCTGGGCGCGGTGGACGAACTCCGCCGGAACCTGGCCACCAATGTGCGCGAAGTCCTGGCGCTGGAGGTGGGGTTACTACACGCATTCGGCTGAGGCTCAAACCCTTGAGTGGTGGTGCCTACCTTTGCCCCAAGCCGGGCCGGGCCCGATCTGCAGGCGCGAAAACCGCGACAAGATGGCGCAAAATTCTTCCTCCATCGGGGATTAAGAATAGCGAAGAGAGAGGAAGATATGGATTTTGAGCGTTATTATAAACTTGAAAATTATGATTAATAGTTTAGGTTTAATATCTAGGACATGCATTCTAATCGCTCAATCTTCGCAACCCACGGCCTCGGAGGGATTCCGACTGCTTTCGGCAGGGCGTGCGGTGCGATTTTGCTGATAGCGGCTTTCCTTACAACGCCTTTTCCCACACACGCGGAGGATGCGGCGGCTCCCCCTTTGAACACCTCTTTGCGGGTCGGCTATCTGGCGGAAGTTCCGGTCTCTTGGCGCACCGGGTTTTCAGACCCGCTGCGGACCATTTCCCGCAGCCTGGCCACGGGATTTGCCCGGCCCGTGGATCCCGAGCTTCCTTTTTTTACTGAAAACCTGATTGGCGCGGAGTCGTGGGAGGATCTTTCGAGGGACATTCAGCTCGGCAACGCCGAACTGTTTCCCCTGCACGGCTATGAATTTGTGGAGCAGGAAGACACTTTGCCTCTGAAAGCCCTGCTGCTGGCCACCCGTCCGAAGGGGTGGCAGACGCGCTTTGTCATCCTTTGCACCAAATCCTCGGGGCTAACCAAGCTGGGTGACCTGGAGGGCCGCAAGATCCTGATCCATCGGGACGGTTGCGGGAATCTGGTGGACTACTGGCTGGACTCGGCCATCGCCATCGGCACGGGAAAAAACCGCAAGGGATTTGCCCGCTATGAAACGGTGACCCAGCCCCGCGAGGCCGTCCTCCCGGTCTTCTTCGGTGAGGCTGACGCCTGCGTGGTCTCCCTGGCGGCCTACGAGTCCGTGGCCATGCAGAATCATCTTCAGATCACCCAGAAGATGGCCCCGTTTCTGGCGGAATCCAAGGACCTTCCCGGCCAGGTCATCGCCTGCAAATCATCGCTTTCCGCCCAAAATCTCGCCTATGTGCGGGCCAAAGCCGCCACCCTCACCTGGGAATACGGGGAGGAAACCGGCGGCTTCATCGTCGCGGAGGAGCTCGCCTTCGACAACCTCCGCGACCTCCTGCACACCCGCAACAACCCCTCCGGCACCCCGGCTCCCGTTTCCCCAACGCCCCCGTCCGCGAAACTCCAAACTTCCGCCCCCCCCAAGCCCGCGGTCCTACCCAAATCCCCGGCCCGGCCCGCACGTCCATGATCTCGGACTCCACGCCCAAACGCTCCAGTATCCTTCGCCGCGTCACGCTCATGGCGTGGCTCGTCGCGGTGTTGAGCGTTTGCGTCTTCGCCATCATCATGGTCCTGCAACGTCAGGACACCGTCAAAACCGAACTGGAGGGCGAGGCCCGTTCCCTGGCAAAATCCCTGGAGCACGACATCGGCCAGAACGTCACCTCACAAAGACTCAGCGCGGTGGTGGACACCTGCCTGACCACGCTCCAGCGTGAAAAAAATGTCGTCTATCTGGTCGTCACCCTTCAGGACGGCGACTCCCTGGTCCACACCGGCCCGGACCGTTGGCAGCGGACGAAGCTGGACGGGAAGGTCTGGAATCCCTCCGCGGATGACCAAAACCGGGGCCGCATTTTGTTCAGCCCCTTCTATCTCAAGGACGAATGCCTCCACTACAGTCACGCGGGCATCATGGCCGGCGGTCAATGGGGCTGGATCCACATCGGCCTGTCGATCGACCGCTATCAACAATCCATCAACGACATTTACCGCAACACCGGCATGGCGGGAGCCGTGGTGCTGATCATCGGCGCGTTGGTCGCCTACTTTCTGGCGCGCAATCTCATCAAGCCTCTCCGCGCCCTCCAAACCTTCGCCCAACGCGTCGCCGGCGGCGCGCTGAACGCCCGCGCCAACATCGCCGCCGGCGGTGAAATCGGAGACCTGGCGGACTCCTTCAACCGCATGGTCGAGTCCCTGGAACAACACCAGGTGAAGCTGCGGGAATCCATCAAATCCACCGCATCCCTCCGCGAAAAGGAAATCCTATTGCGCGAAATCCACCATCGGGTGAAAAACAACATGCAGATTCTAACGAGTCTGCTTCGCCTCCAGACCCGCCAGACGGACAGCCTCCCGCTTCGTCAGGTGCTCCAGGAATCCGAGGCCCGCATCCGCTCCATGGGACTGCTGCACGAGAAACTCTATCAATCCGAAAGCGTCTCCACCATCGACATGCAGGGCTACCTCCGCACCCTGACCGCGGAGCTCATCCGCACCAACACGCCCTCGGAAACCCGCCGGGAGGTGAAGCTGAACGTCGGCGATGTGAACCTGGGCCTGGACACCGCCCT
>JAQGPD010000302.1 GCA_028293305.1 Verrucomicrobiales bacterium
TGGGCGGTGGGCGGTGGGCGGTGCGCGGTGGGCGGTGCGCGGTGCGCGGTGCGCGGGGCGCGGTGCGCGGGGCGGTTTCCGGTTAGACGAGGAGGTGGGTGTTTTGATCCTGCATGACGTCGGCCACGGTGCGGAAGAGCGTGGGGAGCGTGTAGGGTTTTGGCAGGAAGGAAATGCGGCGTTGGCGGGCCATCTGCATGAGGGACTCGCGGTCCGTGTAGCCGCTGGAGAGCAGGGCGCGGAGGGAGGGATTCCGGGAGAGGAAAATGTCCAGGAGCTGGACGCCATTTCCGTCAGGGAGCACGGCATCCGAGAAGATCATGTCGAAGTTTCCTTGATCGGCCTCGAAGCGGTCGAGGGCTTCCTTGACGCAGAAGGCGGTGGTGACGGTGTAGCCATTTTGTGTCAGGGCGGTGCGGACGAGGCGGTTCACGGATTCCTCGTCCTCCACCAAAAGCACGCGCTGGCCGATGCCGCGCGGGGAGGCGGCGGGCTTGGCGGGGGTGGCTTCCGGCACGGGGGCGGTGGGCTCGATGGCGCAGGCCGGGAGGTAGATGCGGAATGTGGTGCCGTTTTCCGGCGAGGACTCGAAACGAATGCCGCCCTGGTGCTCCTGGACGATGCCGTAAATAACGGATAGTCCCAGTCCGGTGCCCTCCTGGCCTTTGGTGGTGAAGAAGGGCTCGAAGATGTTATCCTGGATGGATTTTGGAATGCCGCAGCCGGAGTCGCGCACGGTGATGCTGGCATAGCGGCCTTCCGTGGCCGCGCCGCCGATCAGCGGGATCTGTGTCAGGATGGCGTCCTGGGAGTCCGTGCTGACGTGTATCTCGCCGCCGTGGGGCATGGCGTCCCGGGCGTTGATGCACAGGTTCATGATGATCTGCTCCACCTGGCTGGAATCCGCATGAAGGGTCAGGGTGCCGGGGCTGAGGGCCATCTGGAGGGTGATGTCCTCGCCGATGATGCGGCCCAGCATGCGCGTCATCTGGCGCAGGTGCTCGTTGAGATCGAAGGTCGTTTTCTTGACGACCTGCTTGCGGGAAAAGGCCAGGAGCTGGCGCGTGAGGGAGGCGGCCTGGGTGGCGGCGCGGTGGATTTCCCCGAGTTCCACGACGGAGGGGTCCGAAGGATCCAGGCGGCCCAGGATCATGTCGCTGTAGCCGATGATGGGCAGCAACATGTTATTGAAATCGTGCGCGATGCCGCCGGAGAGCTTGCCCACGGCCTCCATTTTGAGGGATTGCTGGAGCTGGGTCTGGAGTGAGAATTTTTCCTGCTCGGCGCGCCAACGGCTGAGAGCGGTCAGGATGAGATCGCCGAACATGGTCAGCAGCATCAGATCGTCGGCTGACCAATCGCGGGGGGAGGATGTGGAGTCGATGCCGAGGAATCCGGTGCAGGCCTGGCCGTCCTGGAGGCTGAGCCAGAGCGTGGCGTGGCTGCCGCGGGATTGGGCCAGGGCGGGGAATTCCGTGGCGGAGGATAGGATGAAAAGCCCGCGTCCGGCGGGGTGGGCGACGGCCGGGGGAAGGGCGGTGGCGGGGACTTGTTGGAAGTAGGATTTGGCGGGCGGCACGCTGACACCGCACCATTCGTCCGTGCAGCTCACGGTGGTGCCGTCGGGGCTGTATTGGATCAGATAGGCGCGGCCGAGATGGAGGAAATCGGCGATGGCTTTGAGCGCGTCCAGCAGCGGAGTCGAGGCGTCGTCCGGGCGTTGGCGGAGGAAGGCGGCGGAGTGCCGCGCGACCAGGCTTTCCATGGTCAGGCGTCTTGCCAGGGCGGCGTCCGCGCGGCGGCGTTCCTCGACTTCGGCGAGGAGGCGGCTGTTGGTGTGCTGGATTTCCGCCGTGCGTCCGGCGACGAGTTCCTCAAGGTGATTTTGATAGCGCTGGACTTCGATTTCGACCGCGCGGCGCTCCGTGATGTCGCGGAAAATCAGCACCGCGCCACCGGTCTGGCCGTTGCTGCTGCGGATGGGAGTGGCGGAGTTATCGATCGGCAGGCAGGTGCCGTCGCGGCGTTGCAGCAGGGTGTCGCGCGGGGACGTGACCAGGCGCGAGTCCAGGAGCGCGGGGCGCACCGGATTGTCGAGCGGGAGATTGGTGGTCTCCGAGAAGATAGGGCAACTCTCCTCGATATCGCGGCCGGAGGCGTCGGCGCTGTTCCAGCCGGTGAGCGCTTCCGCCAGCGGATTCATAAAACGGACGCGGCCTTCCGCGGTGGTGGCGATGACGCCGTCGCCGATGGAAAGCAGGGTGGTCATGAACCATTCCTTGGACTCGCGGAGGGCGCGCTCGAGGTCCACTTTGTAGAGCGCGATTTCCACCGCCGAGCGCAGGCCGGCTTCTTCAAAAGGTTTCACCAAATAGCCGGCGGGCGAGGCGGCCTTCGCGCGGGCGAGGACGGCGGGGTCCGAGTAGGCGGAGAGGAAAACGCAGGGAATATCAAAGTGCTCGCGGATGTGGGTGGCTGCCTCCACGCCGTCCATGGGGCCCTGAAGGACGATGTCCATCATGATCAGGTCCGGGCGGCAGCGGCCGGCTTTTTCGATCGCGTCCGGCCCGCTGAGGGCGGTGCCGACGATTTCGCACCCGAGGTGGGTGAGGCATTCTGAGATGTCGTGGGCGACGATGGCTTCGTCGTCAACGACCAGGATTCTGCGGTTCATGGGTGAAGGTGGGAAAAGGGGGGTTGTGGAAAGGGAAAGGGAATTAATAGGAGAAGCTCAATACATAGCGGCTAGTGCGGTTGATGTCAGAGGCGCATTTTATATTGGCTTTCTTTGAACTGGATCTCGATCTTCGTGCCCTGCGAGCCGCTGAAGGCGAGTTTGCCGTTGAGTTGATCCGTCAGCATTTTGACGAGGCGCATCCCCAGGGAAGTGGCCTTGGTGATGTCGAACGAGGCGTCGATGCCCACGCCGTCGTCCCAGACGATGAGGGTGAAATCCTCCGAGGCCGTGGCCTCCGAGGTGAGGCTGACATAGATCGTGCCGTGCGGCCGGTTGGGGAAGGCATACTTCAAG
>JAQGPD010000329.1 GCA_028293305.1 Verrucomicrobiales bacterium
AGTAAAGGAAAATGGTCAGTGGAAACTAAAAATGCCACGTGAAATCATCTGGGACGCCATGGAAGCCGGCCGCGCCCGCAGCCTGCAAATCGAGCAGGAACTGAAAACCCAGCCCTACGATGTGCGCCCACCCCTGAAGCCGCCGTTCGATTCCCCGCTGCCTCCGGCCTCCACCGGCACGCAGCCGCGCTGAAATCCGCTCTTTGCGTCCCGCCGCGTCCCTGCGACCAGCCCTTCACCACGACGGAGCGGCGGCGGGGGCGGGAGTGGAATCTTTGTTTTCCTGTTTTCTTTTTTCCGTTTCACCGTCTTCTCTCTTTTCCAAAACAATTAATATACCTCTAACTTTTTCCCATGACTGATCTCTGGAAGCAAGCCAACCAACAACTCCGCGAACTCGTCTCCTATGAACCGGGAAAACCCATCGAGGAAGTCGCCCGGGAACTCGGGCTGAATCCTGACGAAATCGTGAAACTCGCCTCCAATGAAAATCCCCTCGGCCCCTCGCCCAAGGCGGTCGCGGCCATGCAGGAGGCATTGTTGCAGGCCCACGTTTATCCGGACGGCGGCGGGTATAAACTGCGCACGGCCATCGCCGCCAAGTTCGGCCTGGAGATGGGGAATATTGTGTTGGGAAATGGATCCAACGAAATCATCGAATTCATCGGTCACGCTTTTCTGAAACCCGGCGATGAAGTGATCACCGCGAAGCATGCCTTCGTCGTTTACAAACTCATGGCCACGCTTTTCGGAGCCACCACCATCGAGGTGGACGACCCCGGATTCAAACACGATCTCCCGGCCATGGCGGCGGCGGTGACTCCCAAAACGAAGGAAATCTTCGTGGCCAACCCCAACAACCCGACCGGCACACTGTGCAGCCAGGCGGAGGTGGACGCCTTCATGGCCATGGTGCCGGAGCATGTCATTGTCGTTTTCGACGAGGCCTATTATGAGTTTTTGGAGGAGCCGCTGGACACCCTGAAATATGTCAGGGAAGGCCGGAATGTGGTGGTCATGCGCACGTTTTCCAAGATCCAGGGCCTGGCCAGCCTGCGCATCGGTTATGGCATCGCGCCCCAACACCTGGCGGATATTCTTCAAAAAACACGTCAGCCTTTCAACGCCAATGCCATCGCCCAGGCCGGCGCCCTGGCCGGGCTGATGGATGAGGACCACCAGGACCGGACCCGCGCGGTGAACCGGGAAGGGCGGCTGTTTTTGGAAAAGCTGTTCGGAGAACTCGGGTTGGAATTCATCCCGACCCACGCGAATTTCATCCTCGTCAAAGTGGGGGACGGCGACGCGCTGTTCCACCACTCCATGACGAAAGGGGTGATCCTCCGGGCCATGCGCGCCTACGGATTGCCGGATTGGATCCGCGTCAGCATCGGCACCATGCCTCAGAACGAAAAATTCGCGGGCGTGCTCCGCGGATGGCTCGCGGCGCGCTGACCCGTTCCCGATGTCCGCGGCGGCGGCGGCGGGCTCACCTCAAAATCCGGAACTGTTTTCGGGAACTCTGCGGTTGAGCGGGGCCGTGGCGGCGTATGGATTGGTGACTTCACATTTTTCCCCCCAACTTTTTATATGCACAGCGAAATCGAACTCACCCGCGAAGTGGAAGCCATTCAAATTCCCAGCGGCGACACTGTGGTCCTCCCCGCCGGTATCAAAGTCATCATCACCCAAAGCCTCGGCGGCAGTTACACCGTCGCCACCGAGCAGGGACTGGCCCGGATTTCCGCCCGGAACGCGGACGCGCTCGGCATTGAAAAGAAGGACGGCGTGGGCGTGAACCCCGGCGAGGAATTGTCCGGTCCGGAGCTGGAAGCGGCGATCTGGGAACAACTGAAGGGCGTTTTCGACCCCGAAATCCCGGTCAATATTGTCGATCTGGGATTGGTTTACGGCTGTGAGGTCTCCGATGAGGCGGACGGTCGCGTGGTGGACGTGAAAATGACCCTGACCGCTCCCGGTTGCGGCATGGGCCCGACCATCGCGGCGGATGCGCAGGGGAAAATCATGCAGCTGCCCGGCATCGCCAACGCCCGCGTGGAACTCGTCTGGGAACCCGCTTGGAACCAGGCGATGATCAGTGAAGTGGGCCGCATGCAGCTGGGCATGGTCTGAGCCGGCATCGGCAACCTGCAACCGGCAACCGGCAACCGGCAACCGGCAACCGCCGGCAAATCCGATGCCGCATTGAGCCAGGAATATCCAGGGTCCCGGGCGACCGGGTCATGGGAAAGCCGTGCCGGGACGGCAGGGCAGGTCATGATGATTAGGGTGGAATGAACGGCGCATTGGCTGCGTTGTAGGGAACTGCCGCGATGCTTTTTCAGGCGTCACGTCCCTTTTTCCTATCATCTGTTTCCCGCGCCGCCTTCTTCATGAAAAACCGCCGTCCCACCGTTTCCGCCTCCCTCGTCCTAGCGCTCGCCCTTTATCCCGCGGCGGCCTTGCTTCCGGCTTTGGCGGCGGAACCTCCGCCCCCGGCTTCAAAAGCGGCGGTTTCGCTTTTCGATGGCAAATCCCTGGACGGATGGGAGGGAAATCCGAAAATCTGGCGGCTGGAAGATGGACTCATCACGGGCGGTTCCCTGACAGAAAAAGTGGAGCGGAATGAATTTCTGGCCACGACGAAACCGCACGGCAATTTCATTGTCCGCTTCAAAATCAAACTGACCGGGAACGATGGTTTCATAAATTCCGGATTCCAGATCCGCTCCCAGCGCGTGCCGGGGGACAGCGAGATGTCAGGCTATCAATGCGACTTCGGGGATCCGACCTGGTGGGGCAGCATTTATGATGAAAGCCGCCGCAACAAATTGATGGCGCAGTCCGACATGCAGGCCCTGGAGCCGGTGCTGAAACGGAACGACTGGAATGACTACGTGATCCGCGCCGACGGCCCGCGCATCACCACGTGGATCAATGGCGTGATGGGCGTGGACTACACCGAGGCGGATCCGGCCATTCCGCAGAGCGGATTCATGGGCATCCAGGTGCATGGCGGCGGCAAGGCGCTGGTGCAGCTGAAGGACATTACTTTGGAGGAACTGCCCGCGACTCCGCAACGTCAGGGTGCCGCGGAACCCCGCAAGCCGGACCAGCCTTCGCCTCTTCCGCCCGCTGCGGAACGGGCGGCGTTTTCCCTGGCTCCGGGGTTGGAAATGGACCTTGTCGTTTCTGAAAATATCGAGGCGGGATACGGAAAATTCGTGGCGGTGCAGTTCGATCAAAAAGGCCGTCTCTGGACCATGACGGCGCGGGAATATCCGGTCGATGCCAATGAAAATCCCGGTGCCGCGGACGCGCTTTATGCCAGCCGCGCGCAGGACAGGATCCTTGTCCACGACATTGTCGAGCGGGGCCTGGATGGCAAGCCGCCGACCTACGCGGCCGAGCCGAAAGTCTTCGCGGAGGGATTGGCCATTCCCCTCGGCATCCTGCCCTACCAGGATGGTTGTTATGCCCAGCACGGCCACGATATCGTCTTTCTGCGCGACACGGATGGCGATGGAAAAGCGGACAAACGCGAGGTCGTCCTGACAGGTTTCGGGGTGCAGGACTCCCATCTGTTTCCTCACCAATTCAACCGCGCCCCCGGCGGGTGGATCCGCATGGCGCAGGGCGCTTTCAACTACGGAAAAGTCGTCGGCCCTGACGGAAAAATCACGCCCTTCGACCAGACGCGCATGTCCAAATTCCGTCCGGACGGGAGCGAATTCACCATCACCAGCAATGGGCCCTGCAACATCTGGGGACTGGTGACGAATGGCGAGGGCGAGACCTTCATCCAGGAGGCGAATGACTTTGGTTATCCGGTCATGCCGTTCCATGAATACGCCAACTACCCCGGCTGCTCGAATGCCCAGTGGAAAAGTTATGCGCCGGAATTCCCCGGCGCCGCCGACTTCCGCATGGGCGGCACCGGGCTGAGCGGTCTCGCCCTGACAGATTCCTCGGGCGCCTTTCCGGCGGAGTGGTCGGACGTGATGCTGGTCGCCAATCCTATCACGAACCGGATTCAGGCCATCAAAATGCACCGCAACGGCGCCGGCGGATGGCGGTTGGAGAAATTGCCGGACGTGGTGGTCAGCGCGGACGATTGGTTCCGCCCCGTGGGCTTGACGCAGGGACCGGATGGCGCGATCTACATCGTGGACTGGTATAACAAAATCATCAGCCACAACGAAGTCGCCCGCAACCACGCGGACCGCGACAAAAAACGGGGCCGCATCTGGCGTCTCCGCGGTGCTGGAAACAAGGGAACAGGCGTCCCGGATTTCACGGCTTTGAAGGAGTCGGAACTGGTCGCCAAACTCGGCTCGCCCGCGATGGCGCAGGCGCAACTGGCCTGGCAGACGCTGGAGGATAAAAAGCAACTGGCACCCGAAACCATCGCTTCCCTGAAAGCGATCCTGACATCTCCGCCGACGACTGAAAAAACGTCGTCGCCCTATCCGGACGCGGCCCGCATCCAGGCCTTGTGGGTGCTCACCAGCCTGGGCATGGACCCGGTTTCCGGCATTGATCCGGTGATGAAATCGCCTAACCGGAACGTCCGCCGGGAGGCTGCGGTCTCCGGCCTTTTCCCCGCTCTGGAATTGTTGAAGGATCCGGATCCGGAAGTCCGTTTCGCCGCCATGGGCATGGTCGGCGGCAGTCTGCCGATGATGCCGGGAACGCCCGGGAAAGGAAGTTCCGAACTCATCCGCGCGCTGGTTTCAGCCGCCGGACCGTCGCTCCCCGGACCCATGGCCCCGTCCACGCAGAATGGAAAACCCATCCGCGTCGGCGAGGCCTATGTGCAGGAATTCGGACGTTATCTGGTGCGATACTTTTTGGAATCCGTGCCGGAGCGGACCGCCGCCTTTTTGGATAGTGAGCAAAGCCGCGGGCTGCCTCCCGAGAACATCATGATCGCCTGCCTCTCCCTCCCCGCCAAGGCCTCGGCCCCACGCGTGGCCAAGCTTCTCCCCTTGCTGGGACGGATGCCGGGCGACGAGGAAATCCTCCGGCTGGCCGAAGCGCCGGAGGATCCCGCGGTGAAACTGGCCCTGACACATTTGGTGTCGGACCCGGCCGGCATCCAGGCGCTGCTCCGCCAGAAAACCCGCTTCGATGCCCGCGCCCTGGAGCCTGTCCTGACAGAAGCCGCGGGTTCCCTCCTGCCCAAAAACCGGGACCTCGCCTTCCGGGTCATCAGCGCTTTTCAACTGACAACTCTGG
>JAQGPD010000346.1 GCA_028293305.1 Verrucomicrobiales bacterium
CGATCATTTTCGAACAGGAAATCCTGACCGATGTCCCGCCGGCGGAAATGGACCTCCGCTGGAGCCGGGGATGGCGTCATTTCGGGAGGGAGTTTTTCCGTTATAGCCTGTCGTTGAATGCGGACGACTCCTGGCACCAAATCCAGCCCCTGCGCATCGTCCTGGCGGATTTCCGGCCGACGGCGCGGCACCGCCGCATCCTCCGGAAAAATGCGGACCTCACGGTCGGGATCGGCCCCGCCCGCGTGGACGCCACCCGCGAGGCCATGTTTTTCCGGCACCGCGAGCGCTTCAAATCCAACCCGCCCCCCAGCCTTTCCACCTATCTTCCGGAACAGGATCCCTCCCTCGATCCCTGCGAATGCCGTGAAGTCCGGCTGCTGCAGGACGGCGTTTTAATGGCGGTCAGTTTTTTGGATATCGGGGAAAGCGCCTCCTCCAGTCTTTATGCCATGTTCGAGCCTGACGCCGCCTCCCGCAGCCTCGGCATATGCACCTTTCTGCACGAGATAGAATATGCGAAAAGCCTGGGGCATCAATATCTTTACCCTGGGTATGCCACGGTTGAGCCCAGTGCCTATGACTATAAAAAAACATTCCCCGCCCTGGAAACCTATCATTGGCGGACCGGGGAATGGATCCCGCTTCCGCCGACCCCTGCGTCCGAATAGAAACCGGCGACCGGCACCGTGGGCGCGGCGGCTGGATAAATTCTGGGAGATTGCCTGGATTTCCGCGTAAATACTCGCCACGGCCCCCGGGGTCGGTTTATAGACACTTCACGCGCCATGAATAAATCCTTGCTATTACTTTCCTGCACCACCGCCTTTGCCTGTCTCGGATCAGCCGCCTCCGCGGCTCCGGCCTTGAAGTGGTCCACCCAGCAGCTCACCAACGAATTCCATGCCGAAGGCGCTGCCGCCGGGGATTTCAACAAGGATGGAAAAATGGATATTGTTTACGGCCCATGGTGGTTTGCCGGTCCTGAGTTCACCAGGAAAAACCAGATCTATCCTCCCGCCGCCGTGAATCCCCGCGGGTATTCCAAAAACTTCTTCAACTACTGCCCGGACCTGAATGCGGACGGTTGGACGGATGTGTTGGTGCTGGGTTTTCCGGGCGAGGACAGTTATTGGTTTGAAAATCCCAAAAACGCCACCGGCGACTGGAAACGTTATAGCATTTTGAAAGTCACCGACGGCGAGTCCCCCGTCTGGGCGGATATCACCGGCGATGGCAAACCGGAAATCGTCTGCGCGCAGGATGGATTTTTCGGTTATGCGCAGCCCGGCGCGGACCCCACCCAGCCTTGGCCCTTCACCCGCGTGACCTCCCCCGGAGCGTCCAGCGGCCGCTTCACGCATGGCATGGGCGTGGGTGATGTGAATGGCGACAAGAAGCCCGATTTGTTGGAAAAAAATGGCTGGTGGGAACAACCCGCCGACCCCCGCACCCAGCCGGTCTGGACGTTCCACGCCGTGCCCTTCGCCGAGGCCGGCGGCGCGCAAATGTATGCCTATGATTTCGATGGCGATGGCGACAACGATATCTTCACCAGTCTCGCCGCGCATAACTACGGCATCGCCTGGTATGAGCAGTCCAAGGACAAGGACGGAAAAAGCATTTTCGCCAAACACGAACTCATGCCCACCGACCCCGCCGCGCCCTCCAAGGTCCCGCTCTTCAGCGCGATCCATGCGGTCGATATCGCGGACATGAACGGCGACGGCATCATGGACATCGTCACCGGTCAGCGCTACTGGGCGCACGCGCCGAAAGAGGACGGCACCGGCGGCGACCCAGGCGTGAACAATCCTCCCGTGGTGTATTGGTATGAAGTGAAACCCGGCGGCAAAAGCGGCGCGGCGGAATTCATCCCCCATCTCGTGGACGACAAATCCGGCGTGGGAACCCAGGTCATGATTGTCGAACTGGACGGCCAGGCGCCGCCGGAAATTGTGGTGGGCAACAAACGCGGCGCTTTTGTGAGCAGCGCGAAGCTCGTTCCCTGACACATTGCTGCTGACCGGAAAAACCGGATAGTGAATTTGAAAATCCCCGGCCCCCGCAAGGCCGGGGATTTTTTTGCCCATGGAAAAACCGCCCTGCGCTCATCCCCAGGCCGCCCATTCCCCAGCCCACCCGCGCCCTTGCCGACCGACCGAAGCCGGGCCAAAAATCCCCCTTGGACCCGCAAACCGCATTCGACACCGTTCTCGCAGGACCGGAGCCGCCCCTCGCCCTGGCCCCCATGCAGGACGTCACGCACCTCCCGTTCTGGCGCATCATGGCCCGGCACGATGGCGCGGATCTTTATTTCACCGAATACATGCGCGTGCATTCGGTTTCAAAACCGGAGCGCTGGATCGTGGATTCCATCACTCAAAACCCGACCGGCCGCCCGGTCATCGTGCAGATCATCGGCAATGACGTCCCGTCCATCCTCCGGACCATCCCCCTGCTCCGCGCCCTGCCCATCGCCGCCATCGATCTCAACCTCGGCTGCCCCGCTCCCGTCGTTTATAAAAAATGCGCCGGCGGCGGATTGCTCCGCCAGTTGCCCCTCGTGGACTCGCTCCTCGGAGCCATGCGCGACGCCATCCCCGGCCGCTTCACTGTGAAAACGCGCATCGGTTTTGACGATCCCGTGACAGACGCCCTCATTCCGCTGCTGCAAAAACACCGGCCCGATCTGGTCACGGTCCATGGCCGCACCGTTTTGGAAATGTATCGCGGCGGCATCCACTACGACCACATCCGCGCCATCGCCGACGCCCTGCCGTGCCCCGTCCTGGCCAACGGCAACGTTTCCACCCCGGCCTCCGCCGAGCAGACCCTCCGCCAAACCGGCGCGCGGGGGCTCATGATCGGGCGCGGCGCGATCCGGAATCCCTGGATCTTCCAACAAATCCGCCACCACCGCGCCGGCCGGCCCGTCCCCCTGCCCTCCGGCCGCGATGTCCTCGCCTACATCCACGAGCTGTGGGAGGAAACCTGGCACGCCGACGCCACGGGCGCGACCCATGTCCACTCGATGAAGCGTTATATGAATTTCATCGGCGCCGGCATCACGGGCGATGGCCAGTTCCTCGACCGCATCCGCCGCGCTCCCTCGCAGGAGGAATTCTTCACCATTTGCCGCGACTATCTCGACCACCCGGATCCCATGCCGCTGGACCCGCCGCCCGCGCTGGTGCAGACCGGAGCCTGCGGCAGCAATCATAAAGCCCAGGCCGCCAGTCCCGCGCTAACCTGACTTCACGTTCCCTCCCTGAATCATCCTGACAAAAATTCGACGCCCTTTTCCTGACATGAATGCTCCGCTCCGGAATCTCCCCCGCTTATTGGCCCTCGCCCTTCTCCCCGTCTTTTCCGCCACGCCCGCAGCCGCGGAAAATCAGCCGGGAGCCCTGCCTTCGCCTCATTTCGAAGCCGTCTCCAAACACCTCGATTCCGGAAGCACATTCTTTTCCTATATTGATTTGGATGGCGATGCCGCCAGACTGGCCTCCGGCGCGGATGCCATGCTGGAAGTCGCACGCCAGGAAATGCCCGGCGTCATGCCCGACGGATTGAAGGCCAGCGGCGTGATCAAAAGCCTCGGCCTCGACCGCTTGAAAGCCATCGGCCTCAGCTCCCTCCGGACCTCCGCCACCGGCTTCATCAACCGCGCCATCCTGCTCCTCCCGGAAGGCCGCACCGGTCTTTTCAATCTCCTCGGCGGCGAACCCACACCATGGGTTTCCCCCGCCCTGGCGCCGGCCGACTCGGATTTTGTGATCGAATCCGACATCACGCTGGGGGCGGTTTTGCCGTTGATCGAATCCTTGTTGGAATCCACCGGCGAAGCCCATCTGACCGAGCAATACAAAAGCCTGCTGGGTTTTCCCGTTCCCGGCTTCAACCTCACCGCCAACGATCTCATCGCCAAATTGAACACCCGGCTCCTCCTGTCCGCGCGGGTGGAAAAGGATAAAACGTTTTCGCCGCCCGGCCAGCCCGCCACCTTCCCCGTGGTGCATGTGGTGATCGCCCTGGACCAGCTGGATTTCCTGTTCCCGCCCCTGAAGACCTACGCCGCCGCGACCGGACAAACCGAATTCGAATCCGGCGATGGCTTCGAACTCATCCGCCTTCCCCGCGCCCTGCCAGGGGATCTCGCCTTTTTCCAACCGGTGCTCTATCATGATTTGAAATCCAAACGGCTGCTGCTTTCCACGCATCCCGCGGACGTTCGTTGGTTCCTGGCCGAGGCCCCGAAACTGGCCATTAATCCCGCATTCATCCAAGCCACCGCCGGACTACCGAAGGACGGAAACCATTTTTCCTATCTGACTCCGGCCGCCGGCCTGGCCATGGAAAACCTATCCGAATCCCTCCTCCTCGCCCGATCCTCCCCGGACGGCGGCCCCGACCCCGCTTTGGTCCGCGGATTTTTGGAAAAAGCCCGCCAGCTTTTTCCGCCATCGGACCAGCCCCTCGTGTCCACCCGGGCGAACCGGCCGGAAGGCATCGTTTTTCAATCCTCCGCCAATCACAGTTATAAAGCCACCCTAACTCTCCAGACCGCCTTCACCGCCGGTCTCGTCACCGGGGTGGTGAAGGGCATCCGCGACGGCATTCGCCAAGCCGCCCAATCCGCCGAAAACGACCAAAAACCCTCACCCCCGCGCGCCCGCCCCCGGCCCCGGCCGCAACCCGCCCCGCCCGGGCAGGATGACGAGGAAACCGACCAGGCCACTTCCGCCAGGATCCGCAACAACCTCCAGCAAATCACCTTCGCCGCCCAAGCCTGGTTTCTGGACAATCCGGACGAGGCCGAGGTCTCCTTCGACCAACTCATCAAAGCGGAACTCCTGTTCCGCCCCGAACCCGTCGCCGGCGAATCCTATCAAAAACTCACCCTCAAACGCACCGGCGGCACCCTGTCCGTAACCTTGAAATCAGGAGGCTCCCTTTCCCGCGACTACGGCCCGGTCGCGAAATAAAAAGTCGGGCTCCCGCCCGGAGCCCCCTTCCGTTCCTCCCCGCAAGTCCCCGCCTGCACGCCAGGATGAGGCTGAATTCCCGCTTTCCAACCCCGCCCCGACTTCCCAGCATACACCCCGTTCCCCGACCTCCGGGAATGGCCGTCCGCCGTCCCGTCCCCACCCTTCCAGCCCCCCGGTTCCCCAGCCCGTTTCATCCATGTCCGCGTCCCCAGATCCAGCCTCCCTTCCGGACGTCCGCCTCGCGGGCTTTCTCCAATCCGGACTGGGACTCGGCGAGACCGGCCGCCTCATCGCCCACAGCCTAACCACCGCCGGGGTCCGCTTCTCCACCCACACCTGGGAGAAAAAAGACATCGCCACCGTCCCTTTCGACGGCATCCCGGCCTCCGCTCCGGCCCCTGCCGCCACCGCTGATTCCCGGCCCGGCATCAGCCTGCTCTCGCTCAATGGCGAGCACCTTTCCAGCTTCATGAAAAGCAGCGGCGCGGAGCTTTTTCAGGACCGCTACGTCATTTCCATCTGGTTCTGGGAATTGCCGGAATTGTCAGGCCCCAGCCGCGCGGGATTCAAATTCGTGGATGAGGTCTGGGCCGCCACACCCTTCATTCAGGATGCGTTGTCCAAACACAGCGGCGATGTTCCGGTCAAACGCTGGCAACATCCCGTCCGCCAACCCGTGGGCGATGCCGCCGCCGCGCGCGCCAGATTCCCCTTCGATAACCGGTTCGTCTTTTTATTCTCCTTCGACTATCAAAGCTGCGTCAAACGCAAGAATCCCGACGCCGTCTGCGAAGCATTCACCCTGGCATTTCCCGAGCCCCTCCCCGGCGGCCCCCTTTGCCTGATCAAGTCCATCAATGGCCCGCTCCATCCGGTGGCTTTCACCCTGCTTCGCCATCGCTGGGCGCATCGTCCTGACATTGTTTTCATGGACGAGTTCCTATCCTCCGCGGACCGCGATCTCCTGACCTGGCGCGCGGATGCCTGCGTTTCCCTCCACCGTTCGGAAGGCCTGGGCCTGACACTTTTGGAGGCCATGGCCATCGGCAAGCCCGCCATCGCCACCAACTATTCCGGAAACCTCGCCTTCATGTTCCCGGAAAATTCCTGGCTGATTCCATGGACCTCCGTGAAGGTCGGCCCCGGCTCCCTGCATTACCCCGCCGACCAGGATTGGGCGGAGCCGGACCCCGCCGCCGCCGCCGTGGCCCTGCGCGAAGTATTCGCCGGTGGCCCCGCCGTGCAGGAAAAAGCCGCCGCCGGAGCCCGTTATATTCAGGAGCATCACTCGCCCGAAGCCTGCGGCCGGCTCATCGCCAAACTCCTCTCGGAGGCCGCCGGCAGAAAACCCCGCTCCCGCACCCAGTCCCCCGTCACCGGCCGCCGGGAAGCCTATGCCTCCCTGGCAAAATCCCGCGAAATCGATTGGGACACCAAGCCTTCCGCCACCTGGCTCAAAATCCCCCACGTCCTCGCGGACCTATACCGGAAAACCGCCCGCACCGTCCGCGCCGACCGCCAGACGCTTTCCCTGACCCTCGCCGCCCTCAAACACCAGGAGGAGCGCCATCGCGCCTCCATGGAATTCATGCAGCGCCGCGTGGACCGCCTCGGCGAGGAACTCAGCCAGGTCGTGCAGCTTTTGCCCAAGCTCCCGCCCCATCAATCGCCCCTGCCGCTCGCCGCCGCTCCGGCATCCGCCCCTGATACCGCCGCCGCCGCCGCATCCAGCCCCGCGAATCCGTCCCCCGTCCCCGCGTCCTGACAGATTCGTCCTGACGCATTTTCACACCCCCCCAATTGCTCCCGCCGATTCCAACCATGATCCATCCTCAAGCCATCGTGGAACCCGGCGTCACCCTCGGAGCCCGCACCCGCGTCTGGGCCTTCGCCCACATCATCGGTCCGGCCGCCATCGGTGAGGATTGCAATATCTGCGACCACACCTTCATCGAGGGCGGAGTCCGCCTGGGCGATCGCGTCACCGTGAAATGCGGCGTCTTTTTGTGGGACGGCCTCATTGTGGAGGACGACGTTTTCATCGGTCCCTGCACCGCCTTCACCAACGACATGCGCCCCCGCAGCCGTCAAAACCGCGGGTCGTATCTGACAACAACCCTCCGCCAGGGTTGCAGCCTCGGCGCCAATGCCACCATCCTTCCGGGCCTGTCCATCGGACGCTGGGCCATGGTCGCCGCCGGAGCGGTGGTCACCAGCGATGTCGCGGACTTCGCCCTCGTCATGGGGAATCCCGCCCGCCACCGCGGCTGGGTCTGCCGCTGCGGACTCAAGCTTCCGGAAATCGCCCACCACCGCGCCACCTGCACCTGCGGCTTGTCCTATCAACTTTCAGGCCGCACTCTTTCGGAAGATTCCCCTCCCCTGCCCGTTCCCGCGGAACCCCTTCCCTAGCGTCCCCCAGCCATGCCCGGCCCCCTCCCCTCCGTCACCATCGCCGTCCCGGCTTTCAATCACGCCCGGCACGTCGTCCAGGCGCTCGACAGCATGCTCGACAGCGGTTTGCCCGATGTCGAAATCATCCTCTGCGACGACGCCTCCACTGACAATACCCCGGACCTCATCGAAGCTTGGATCCGGGAGCACCGCCACGCCTTCCGCCGTCTCCATCTCATCCGTCACCGCATCAACGCCGGCCTTTGCGCCTCCCTGAACGACATTGTGGCGGAAGCCACCGGCGAGCTGATCCACATCATCGCCAGCGACGACTATTTTCTCCCCGGCGGCCTCCTGACCAAAACCAGGGCCATGGTGGAACATCCCGAATGGCAGGTCGCCTTTTGCGATGGCCAGGCCGTGGGGCCGGAAAACGAACTCTACCTGCGCAGCCTCGTCGCCGCCGCGCCCTTCGTCCCCGCCCGGCTGACCCCCGAGGGCATGGGCGAGGAACTGCTCTATCATTGGGCCCCGCCGGTCCACCAGATGACGTGGCGGCGCAGCGCCTACAAGGTCCATGGCGGGGACTATCAATACGACACCACGGTGTTTTGTGAGGATTACGACTCCGCCCTCTGGGCCGCCGGCCGGAAAATCATGGGATTCATTCCGGAAATCTGTCAGGCTTACCGCTATCGTTCCTGGCCGCAGACGACCAACCGGAACTCCATCCGGGAATACCGCGACACCGCCCACGTCCTGGCAAAAAACGCCCGCGCCTTCCCCGCCCACCTCCGCGCCGGCTGTGAACTGCTGTCCTCCATCCATTTCAATATCGCCATCGGCGACCACGAACACCTGGAGGAACTCTGGCGGCAACACCACGCCGCCATCCATGCCTATCACCTCCGCATCGGCCACACGCCCGCTGCCCCGCCGGACGATCCGGCCCCCGCCACTCCCGCACCCGGCGAAAACGCCGCGACCGTCACCGGCGGACTTCCCGGCATTCTCCGCGAACGCATCCACGACTTGGAAACCCTGCTTTCCCAGACCAAGGCATCGCTCAAAAACACCAAGGAATCGCTCAAAAAACGCAGCGCCGAAGCCGTGCATCTCAAGGAGGAGCTCACCGCCCTCCAGCACCGCCTCCGCTACCACGCCGCCAATCCGGCCCGGGCCCTGAATCTCTGGTGGTCCCGGCTGCGCAAAAAAAGCTGAAATTTTTTCCACTTCCAATCCGCCCATTTCCCGCATTCTCCCGTTCCCCCGCCCCTGCGGAAAACGGACCCCGTGAAAAACGATGTGCCCTCTCTTGAAACCGTGCCATGCGTGGTGCAGTCCGTTCCCGCCCGCATGTCCCAACCGCCCTCCGAACCACGCACCGTCCTGATGGCGAAGGCCTTGGTCCCCCCCGGCACCCAGCGCTCCAACCCCCGCTCGCAGATCCGGCGCTTTGTCCGCAAGATCACCGGCAAGGGTTCCCGCCAACAGTTGATGCCCCTGCTCATCCGCGTTTACGCCGGTTTCAGCACCCTCGATGGCGAGGCCTCGGAGGAGGAAATCGAGAGCAGCCTCGGCTTCATGCGCCACGACTACCCGGAGTCGATGTATTCGGAATTGCGCGAGCTTTACAGCGAAGCCCTGCGCCAGCCCCAGGACCTGCAACGTATGGCCGCGGACCTCGCGGGCCAGCTGACGCACGAGGAAAAAGTCCTCCTGGCCGTCCAACTTTACGTTCTCATCACCCGGTCCAGCTCCCCGGAGGACGAGCTGATCGCTTTCCAGTCGTTCATGACCGGCATCGGCGCCGCCAGCGTGGCCCAGGGAGTCGTGGGCCAGCTCCACAAAGCCGGCGGCGAAACCAGCCCCGTTCCCGCGCCCGCGCCCACCCCGGCTCCCTCCGCCTCGGCCATGCTGGAGTCCCTGGAACTCGGCCGCACCGCCCCGGCGGATCTCGTCCTGGACGACCTCTCCGTCGGTTATGGAATCACCATCTTCCGTTTTCAAAATCTCCTCCTGCTCAAAAACACGGGTGACCACCCCGTCATCGCCCGCGGCCGCCAACTCGCGCATGGCGGCTTCCTCCGCCTATACGAAGGCCAACGCGTCGTCCTGGGGGACACGGTGCTCGACTACCAGGATTTGGTGTTTTACCTGAACGCCCGGAAAGGCGTTTCCTCCACCCAGCTCTACCTCGGACTCGGTCCCTCGGGCACGCCTTTTGTGGAACGCGAGCGCTCGAAGCTTTCCGCCATCCTGCTCCAGTTCGGCCTTCAGGTCACGGCCACCGCGCTGAAACCCTCGGACATCCGCGTGGGCGGACGCACCCTCCGGCCCAATGAAATCGCCATCGTCTCCCTGACAGACCGGCTGCGTTTTCCTGACACCTCGGAGATCACCCTGGCCGACCTCCGCCGCCGCGCCCGCGAAATGGGCGGGCGCTTCGGCCTGAACTCAGGGCGCACGGACTACCTGGTCTCCAACAATCCCAGCCTCCTCGGCGAAGGCGACATCATTTTATCCCCCAGCCTCCGCAGCGAAATCCTCCTGCGCCTGCGCTGCGACTACGAGGCGAAATCCGGTTATCTGGAAGTGCTCAAGGCCGCCCGCACCATCACGGTGGGCCGCATGACCCTGCGCGAGCGCGACAGCATGGTTCTGCAGGACGGCGCGCTCATCAGCCTCGGCGAAGGGCAGTATCTCCGTTGCCGCTTCGGTGACCGCATCATCGAGGAGGAGCGCAATATCATCCGCGAGCTCGAACTCGTGGACGTTTCCCACCGCTTCGGCCGCAGCACGCCGGCGGTGGAGGGCGTTTCCCTAACGGTCAGGCGCGGCGAGATGATTTGTGTCATGGGCCCCAG
>JAQGPD010000357.1 GCA_028293305.1 Verrucomicrobiales bacterium
CAGCATGGGGGGGGGGCTGGCAAGTGTTCACAAATGGTTGATAGAGAATTCATTATACCGGGTATGCTGCGATTTGGCAAGACGGATGTTGCATTTATTATATAAAATACGCCGGCTGAACAGTTCATGGATGCAACAACTATGCCAAATCAGCTGTTCGTAAGTGCATTTTCCGGGGGCGCCACCAAGGCTTGCCGGTCCAGAAAGGCCTGAGCGACCTGGCGGTAGGCGGTGGCGGCTTTTCCGTTGGGGTCATATTCGATAAGCGCTTTTTCGAAGCTTTGGCTTTCCGCCACGGCGATGCTCCGGGGAATGCAGACGGGATAAACCAATTCACCGAAGGCGCGACGGACTTCTTCGACCACCGCGCGGCAGTGACCGGTGCGTCCGTCATACATGGTCATGAGAATGCCTTCGAGGGTGACGGAGGGATTGATCCCGCTCGTGGAAATCTGGTCGTGGATGTCAACAATGCGGGCCAGCCCTTCGAGGCCGAAGTATTCGCACTGGATGGGAATCAGCAGGCCGTCGGCAGCGGCGAGGGCGGAAGTCATCAGGATGCCGAGGGAGGGAGGGCAGTCGATGAGTAGAAAATCGAAACGCCCGGTATCCTTTAATGGCGTGAGGACTTCACGGAGGCGGATGAGGTGGTTTTCCGAGCGGACCAGTTCGACTTCGCATCCGGCGAGTTCCATCTGGGCGGGGATGATGGAGAGGTTGGGGAAGCGGGTTTGCTGGATTTTTCCGGCCAGGGTGTCGTGCCCGATGAGCACCCGGTAGAGGCTTTGTCCTTCACTGGCCCGGTGGCCGAGGCCGCTGGAGGCGTTTCCCTGGGGGTCGAGATCAAGGAGGAGGACTCTGGCACCTGCTTGGGCAAGACAGGTGGAGAGATTGATGGCGGTGGTGGTTTTTCCCACTCCGCCCTTCTGGTTGGCGATGGCGATGATCTTCATGCAGGACGGCGGGGCCGCTTATCCCACAGGATGGGGCCGGGTGCCAGCGGATTCGTGTGATCTTTCACGGGCGGGGGCATTGGCCATGGAAAATTGGGAGGGTGGGGTGGAGTGGAAGGGGAGGCGGAGGGTGAGGATCGTGTGGTCGGGGACGGAGGTGGCGGAAATCTCGCCGCCGTGGGCATGGGCGATCCATTGGCAGATGCTCAGCCCGAGGCCGACGCCGTCCTGGCCACTGCCCCGGGAGGCGGAACTGCGGAAGAAGCGGTTGAAAATATGGGGCAATTCCTCGGCGGGAATGCCACGGCCGCCGCTTTCGACCTGGATGATGGCGTGGGTGCCGTCGTTTTTAAGGGAATAATTCAGATAGCCGTTTTCGCGGTTATATTTGACGGCGTTGTCGGTGAGGTTGAGCAGAAGCTGTCGAAGCCGGTGCCGGTCCGCGCGGATGGTGACGGTATCGGTGAGCGCGAGATTGACGGAAAGATTGAGGGACTGTCCCAGGATTTCCGCCTCGCTGGCGGCATCGCGCAGCAGGTCGTGGAGGGAGACCTCCTCGGTGAAGAGCGTGACCTGGCCGGCGTCCGCCTGGGTGAGGAGGGTGAGTCCGCTGACGACGCGGTTCAGCCGGTCCACTTCGTCCATCCAGTTGATGATTTGATCCCGGAGGGGCTCGCTGACGTCCGAGCGGCTGAGGGATTGCTCGAATCCGCTGCGTAGAATGGTGAGGGGCGTTTTGAGTTCGTGGGAGGCGTGGAGGGTGAACTCGCGGACGCGCGCGAAGGAGGTTTCCAGGCGGCCGGTCATGTCATTGAGCACGGAGGTCAGGCGGTCCAGTTCGTCGCCGGTGCCTTGCAGGGGAAGGCGGTGGTGCAGACTGTCCTCGTGGATGTGCTCGGCGGCTTCCGTGAGGCGCACGACCGGGGCCAAGGAGCGGTGGATGAGCCACCAACTGACCGCGCCGAGGAGCACAAAGGGCACGCAGCTTTCCAAGGCCGTGTCGGTGATGAATTCCCATTTGTCCGAGCGCGGCGGGGCGTCCGGGTTGTCGTGGCGGTGGACTTCCTTCCATGCCAGCAGCAGGGAAATAGCGATGGCGGCGGCGAACAGGGCGGTGTGCCACCAACAGAGACGTTTGCGTAACGATCGGGTCATGGGGCATTTTCGCTGAGCATGTAGCCGACGCCGCGGATAGTGTGCAGCAGGGCGGGGGTGGAGCCGCTGTCGATTTTTTCCCGCAGCTTCCTTATATAGACGTCCACCAGATTCGTGCCGGGATCGAAGTTGTAATCCCACACTTCGCGCAGGAGCAGCGAACGCGGACAAACCTGTCCGGCTTGTTGCATGAGCACTTCCAAAAGCCGGAATTCGCGCGCGCTCAATTCGATCTGGCGGCCACCGCGTGAAGCGATGCGGTGCGGCACATCCAGCGCCAGGTCCGCGACGCGCAGGAGGATGGCCTTGGTATCGCCCCCGCGCCTTGTTAGGGCCTGGAGGCGGGCGACCACTTCGCCGATGGCAAACGGCTTGGCCAGGTAGTCATCGGCCCCGGCATTGAGTCCATCGATGCGTTGGTCCACTTCTCCGAGTGCGGACAATAACAAAATCGGGGTGCTGTTGCTGCGGCTGCGGAGCCGTCTCACGGCGGTCAGGCCGTCGCAGCCGGGCAGCATGATGTCCATGACCACCGCGTCATACGACTGGGTGCTGATGAGTTCCACCGCATCGTCCCCCCGCGTGGAGATTTCCGGCGTAAACCCTGCGGCGGCGAGTCCGGTTTGCAATCCGGCCGCCGTGCGGGGTTCATCTTCGACAATCAAAATGCGCATAACAAAAATTTGCTTCCTCTTTTAAAAGTCATCATGGAGCCCGGACCGTGGATTGCACCTTAAATTCCATTACAATTCCACCGCTTCGCGCGAGACCGTGAACAGCACGGCGGTCCGGATTTTTTCGGCCGGCAGCCCCAGAAGCGGGGAAAGCGACGCCCGGTAAATCCCCAGTTGCCGTCCATGCCTGGCAGCGGTTTCGGCCGCGGACAGGGTGGGGGAACCGGTCTTGAAATCAATGAGATCAGCCCGCAACGGACGTCCCTCCGCATCGCGGTGGATGACCACGCGGTCAAAAGTCCCGCTTTGATAGGCCCCGTCCAGGATGAGGTCGAACGCCCGCTCCCGCCAGACCTCCGCCGGGCCGTCCGGCTTGGCAAACCAGGCACGCAGCGCCGGGTCGCCCAAGCATTGGCGCACTTCCCGGACCGCTTCCGGAAGCAATCCGGATCCTGACAAAGCCGCTTCCGCCTCTTCAAGCCAGCGGACCCTGGCGAAAGCCGCGTGCACCGCAGTCCCGGCCGCGCGCGCGGCCTGGCGGGTGGTTTGGAAAAGCGTCCCATCATCACCGTCCGGGTCCTCCGGTTCCGACGGACGTTTGGCGCGCAGGGGGATGGCGCGGGCGGGGACTGCGGGTTTGGATTCGACAGGTGGGGCGAACAAATCCGGCTGCACCGTGGCCGGCAGAGGCGCGGCGGCCCTGCCGGGAAGGACCGGCCTGGCGACCGGTTGGGCGGCTTTCCGGATAGGATGGTCCTGGATCCAATCCGCATCCCCGAAGGCCGCGATCAATGGATAGTCGACGCCCGCGATGGAGAAATGTCCGGCATCCTCCTGACCGAGCATTTGGCGGACGATTCCTGTCAGGGAGGTCGAGCCGCTGTCCGTTTTCGGGGGCGGTGGAAGGAAAAGATAGTTGGCGAATTTCGCCCGCGTCACCATCACATAAAGTCCGGCCAGGCGCTCGCACCACGTGTCGCCCTGAGCCCGTTCCAAGGCCCGGGACAACACAGGATCGGATTCCGAAATATCCTTGTTAGGCAGGCGGGTGAGCCATTGGACTTCGCCCTGGTCATCGGTCTCGCGGCCTACCGTGAATTTGTTGATGAAAGTGTAAGGGTAACCCAGGTCGGGAATAATCACCATATCAAAAGTCAGGCCCTTCGACCGGTGCACCGTCATGACCTGAATCGCGCCGTCATGGCTGGCTCCGCGCTCCGTCCACGAGCGGGCATAAGCCAGGAATTCGTCAATGTCCCGGCTTCCGGTGATGTCGAATTGGCGGGCGCATCCGCACAGCTCGTCCACCCGTCCCCGGCTGAAGGCGTCCAGATCCCCGTGGTGGCGGTGCATCCGCGTTCCCAGCTCCTCCGCCCACCAGCGCAGGGTATCGTGGAATCCGACTTCGGCTATTTGTTCCAACACTTTTCTAACCAATGGCAATTGACGCGATTTCGCGCCCGCCGGGCCGGAGGCACTGCCCGGCCCTGACAAACTTTCGATGATCTCCGCCAGCGGCGTCATCAGCAAATGTTGCCAGGCGAAGACATCGCCCGGATGCGCCGCCGCCTGCAAAAGCGCCAGCAGCGCGGAGGTGACGGGATTGTCCTGGGCGATGGAAAGATCGCTTTCGCAGACAGCGGGCATTCCCGTCGAGGCGCGCAGAAAATTTGTGAGGGCCAGGGCGCGGTCGTTGCGGTGGCAGATCACCGCGCAGGTCAGGCCGCGTTTGAGAGGCTTCAGTTCCTTCAACAATTCCGCCGCGCGTTTCCATGCCGGATCGACGCCCGCGAAGTCCGGGTCCTGGTCCGCGCCGGGCTCGGGCGGGGTTTCTATAACCAAAGCCGCGCCGCGGTAATGTTGGTTTTTGCTTTCGTGATGCTGCCAGCGCCACTTGTCCACCGCCGCGTCCGGCAGCACCTCGCGCAGCGCCTCCGGGTCGCCCAGGAGTTCATTCACCATGCCGATCACCGCCGGTCCGGAGCGTTGTGACAGGGAAAGCGGCTCGACCTTCAGTGGGTGGTCCTCCGGCGGCAGATCCGTTAAGTTATATTGTGCCTGCAGCTCCTCGAAAAGCGCGGGAGTGCCGCCGCGCCATTCGTAGATGCTTTGTTTTTGGTCCCCGACCGCGAAGAACGATTTCCGCCCCTCGCTGTCCTGGATGGCCTCATCCATCAAATTGGCCAGCACGCGCCATTGGATGCGGCTGGTGTCCTGGAACTCATCCAACAGCCAATGGGCATACCGCGCGTCCAGGCGGTAGTCCATGAGTTGCCGGTTTTCCGCATGGGTGGGAGCATGCGCGGCCTGGGCGGCGTGGCCGGCGGATTCCGGATTCAACCCGCCTGACAGAATGAGTTGCACGTCGTGAAATGTCAGGCGGCCCTGGCGGCGGACGAGGGTGTGATAGGCATCATCATAACGTTTCACCACCTCGAAGATTCCGCGGGTCTGGCGCAGCACCGCCGCCAGTTCGCCGGCGATGAGGTGCTTCAATAAAATGGCCAGGGCTTCCGCCAGCGGACCTGTCAGGCTGTGGGTGGCGCGGTCCATTTTCAGTTCCGCCTCCCCATTTTCCAAAGCCCGGACCAGGGGCAGCAGACGCGTCCACAAATACTTCATCGGCTCCGCGACCGGCGCGCCCGGCAGGTGGCCGGCGGCGGCTTCCAAGAAGCCATTCCACCGCTCGGCGTGTTTTTCTGTCAGGCCCAGCCTGGCAAGTCCGGTGCGGATGCGGGCGATGACTTCCTTCCGGTCCAACTCCGGCCCGGGCACCGGCGGATTCACCGGCCAGATGCGGCGTGGATTTCCCCAGCGCGCGGGATCGGGCGTGGCGAGATATTGATAGTGCCAGCTGCCGACAAAATCATCCAGCAGGGCGCGGACGCGGATTTCGTCCTTCCCGAACGTGGCTTCCGTGAACGCCCTGCGGAACTCGGCGCGGGCCTCCGAGGCGGAGTCGTCCGGCGCGAAGACCCGCTCATAAACCCGCAGTTTTTCCACAGAAAGCTGGTGCTCGTCCAGCATCGTAAACTCGCCGCTCAGCCCCAACTCAAAGGGAAAACTCCGCGCCAGCCGGATGAAAAAACTATCCAGCGTGCCCAGCATCAGAAACGGCAGCCGCGAGGTCAGGCGGAGCAGGGCCTCACAAAAATCGGAGGTGCCCATTTCCGGCATTTCGATGTCCCGCGCGAGCGCTTCCGCCTTGGTGGTGTGGGCCGCCGCTTCCGCCAGGCGATGCAGGATGGCATTGAAAAATTCCCCGGCGGCTTTGCGGCTGAATGTCAGCGCGACGATGGATTCCGGCGCGGCTCCCATCATGACGAGACGCAGGTAACGGACGGTCAGGCGCCAGGTTTTTCCGGAGCCCGCCGAGGCGGTGATGAGCGTGTGGGGAAGCATGTCAGGGGGCGGTGAACCGGGGTTGGAATTCGCCGGAGGCGATCATGGATTGAACGCTGGCCAGGAATGCGGGATCGAAACTGGATTCGGCCTCCTGGAAGATGAAGGGGTCGAAGTCGTCGTATTTCATGGCGGTGGAGGGCGGCCAGAAAATGCCTTGGTGGATGGAAGAAACGATGCCTTCCGCGCAGACCCAGGCGGAGTCTAGGATGGTGCTGTCGATGTTCTCCCACATGGCCAGGCCGGCCTCGCTGACAGCGCGGGGAAGATTGATATAGCCCACGCCGACCCGGTCCACATTGTAGTGGTCCGCCATGATCCTGGCATAAAGCGGAAGCTGGAGATTTTGCCAGGCGAAGAATTTGTCGTCGCGTTCCAGGTTCGCCCACGAGCCATTGGGGGCATCACGCAATTGCTCGCGTTTGGTTTTGTTGCGGATGCTTTTCAAATGCGCGTCCGCAGGTTTGGAGGCGGTGGAGGCGGTCTTGTAGTCGAGGATCCGATAACCAAAATCCGGGTGGTGCTGGATGAGGTCGATCCGGCCGCGGATTTCCGTGCGATGGATCCTGACAAGGGTGGGGAAGGCCATTTCCACCTGCTCGAACCGCCAGCCCAGTTCGCTTTCGGCGGCGTGGATTTCGGCTGCTTTCGCCAGGCAGTTGCGTATGACTTCCAGCTGCATGACCACCGGAACGGTCAGGGCGGAGCCGTAAAATTCCGATATTGTGGCGTCGAAGGAGCCGTGCAGGAAATCGGTTATGGCTTTCCCGTCCGTGCTGTCGCGCAGGTCGGTGTTTTTGTGGAACTCCTCCATCGTGTTGTGGAAAAGATTCCCCACGGTGCGGGCATCAAGCTCCGCCTGGGCGGGATCGAAGGCTTCCATTTTCAGCACGTGCTTCAGATAAAAACGGAAGGGACATTTCAGATAGTCGCTGAAAGCCGTGACGCTGAGTCTCTGGAAAATGGGGGCCTCCGGACGCAGGGAGGGAACCTTGAGCGACCACGCGCGATGCCATGGCGCGGCGGGTGGGCGGGTGGATTCGTCGGCGATTTCCTTGGGGAACAGGCGCAGGGCGCGCTCCGGAAGATCCGTCAGGGGACAGCGGAGCAGCAGGCGGCTGGGTTTGAGAGGATCGCCGGCGGAGGTCATCCTACCGGCCAGCAGCCGGATCGATCCGCCCTGGCGGCGGGACTCGATCATGGTGGTTAGAAGGTAACTGTCGCGGGCGAGGCGGGTGTCATTGGTTTTGAGATCCAGCAATCCGCGCACGCTGTCCGGCAGCCAGGCGTCGCCCTGCAAACTGTCAGGAACCATGCCCTCGTTCATGCCGGCAATAGCAAGATCCGGCGCTTCCTGCCAGGGCAGTTCCAGCCAGCCGTGGAGGGCGTGGGCGGAATCCGGGTGCGGGGCGTAGAGCCGTTTTTCGCGCAGGAGTGAGGCGGCGAGTTCCAGGCGGTCGGCGGCGGGGAGGTCAGGCAGGAAGGCCCGGGCGCCGTGCTCCACGGATTCCAACGCATCCTGCCAGGTTTCCAGCGCGGCGGTGAAGCGCTGCCGGTCGGCGGGATTGGCGAAGGTTTCGCCTCCATGCAGGTGTTCGAGAAAATCCGTCAGGGCGTCGGGCAACGGGGACTGCTTGAGGAGGCCGATTTGTTTTTGAAACCAGGCGATGATACCGGGCAGGGCGGAGGGCTTGAAATCCGTGGCGTCCGGCTGCCGTTTCATTCTTTCCTCCAACGCTGTCTCCGCCCAATGCCGCGCGAGGGGTGCGGCCTGGCTGAGGGACTGCGGAAGGCGTTCGGATTGGAAGTCGTCCCAGTCCTCCAGTGCCCGCAGATGTCCTGACGAATTGGCGGCGCGGCAGGCGGCGGCGAGGACGTCCGGCAGGCGGAGCAGCTGGCTGGCGGAGGTCCAGGATCCGGTGCGGAGAAGTTGTGTGAGGGTTTTGAGAAGCCAGGAAATTTCATGCTCCATCAGCGGTTGGCCCTCGGGGTCGTAAACGTCGATGTGGTGCGCGGCGGCGTGACGGCGCAGCGGGGCGGAGACCTCGGGATCCGCCGATCCGATGGCCACGGCGGCGGGATCGTGGGGAGAACCCGTCAGAGTTGTCAGGATCGCATGCGCGGCATCGTCCGGGCGGGCGGTCAGGACGATGGTGTCATTGCCTTTGGGGAGTTTGATATCGCGGGTGGTCCAGATCTCCGGCAAGGGCCGGCCCCACGCGTCGAAGCTTTCCGCCATGGCCGGCGGGGCGTGGGTGATAACGGTTAGTTCCGTTTCGTTTTGGAGGGCTGGCGAAGCGAGGGAAATCCTGACAAGATGGATGCTGTCAGGCACTCCCGCGAGGATGACGCGGGTGGTTCCTTCCGGCAGGATGGGGTGGCGGGCGGCGTGCAGACGTGTGCCGGTGGAGTCCCGCCAGCCTGCGGATTCCAGCCGCGCGACGGCCCGTTTTTCCAAGCGGACCAAGGCCTGCCAACGTGCGGCTTCCGGATGCGCGGGGCCAAGCGTGGAGGCGGCCAGGGCGAGGTCGCGGCCGCCTTCCTCCAGGGTGCGGCGGAGTTTCAAAAGATCGGCGGCGGCTCCGGCGGCCCAGCGGAAATCCTGGGCGACGGGATTGATAGGAAAAAGCGGGAGCCATTCCTCGGATTCGAGATCGAGGGAAATCAGGACCGAAGCCCAGGCGGCGGTTTCCTCGCCCCGGCCGGCGATGGAGGGCGCGGGCAGGGCATCGGTGGCCCAGGAAATGAGGACGTCCGGCGTGATGAGGTGGGGGGAAAGCAGTCCGTGGGGTCCGGCTTTCAACGCCAGCAATTCCCGCAATCGCCGGCCGGCGGCGGCGGTGGGAAGGATGACCACGGAGCCTGACAGGTCCGGCGCGGGAGAGCGGGGAGCGCTTTCCAGCAACCAGTCCGCGAGGGCGGGAAGGAAGGGCAGGGACCAGTCGAGAAACACACGGGACGGCATGTTTCAAACCTGTCAGGAAACGCGACTCCGCGCAAGGCGGGATGTGTTTTCAAAGAGTCGGAACTAACAATATGGAGGCGTGGGCGTCGGTCCGGAATACTTGTCAGGATCGGGCCGCGCTTTCATGCAGTATGTTTTTTCAGGACAACGGCACGGGCACGGATTGGGCTTCAGGCAGACTTGTCAAAGAGGGCAGCGGGGGCAGGGAAAGCGTTTCGCCCGACACGCGCAGGGTCGGCTTTCCTGACAAGTCTTCAGCGCTGAGCCAGTAGTGAAGCGCGACGTCCTGGCTTTGGCCCGGCGGGGCGGTGAGAAGGGGTTCGGGCAACAGCGGGCCGAGGTAGCGCGGGATGGGGGCACCGGTGGAAGTCTGGAGGGAGACCAGCGGGGCCTGCAGGAGGATGGGGGCGGGCGTGGGCGCGGCGCTGGGCGGGGAGTTGGCCTGGGTGCTGGGCGGTGTGCTGGGCGGTGTGCTGGGCGGTGTGCTGGCTTGGGTGAAGCGGGCTGTTAGGGAGAGCTGGGCGTGGTCGCCGGTTCGGCGGAGGGTGAGGGATGTCAGTTCGGCTTTCAGTAGAACGGAGTTGGAGCCTGCGGTGGATGGGGCGGCGGCTTGGCGGCAGGATTTTGTCAGCAGGGTAAGGGCGGCGGCGGTCAGGAGCAGCGCGGGGATCGTGAGGAGAAGGAGGCGCGTTTTCATACAGCGTGGTCCGCACAAGAAAGTGGTCTGCAAAAGAGTAGGCCGCAAAAGAGTGGTCCGCACAGTCCTCTGTGCGGTTTTCAGAGCAATGGTTTTTCAGCGCATCGGTTTTTCAGCGCATCGGTTTTTCAAAGCACCGGCGGTCCAAAGCCCCACTCCACAGCGCTTGGCACAATCAGACAGCTGAAAAAAAAGGCAGTCGAAAAACCGGAAAGCTGCTGCCGCTCAGAGGACTGAGCGGACTACTCTGCGGACTACTTTACTCCCACTCGATGCTGGCAGGGGGCTTGGTGCTGATGTCGTAGAGGACGCGGTTGATGCCTTTGACGCCGTTCAAAATCGCGTTGCTAACCAATCCGAGGAATTCCCAGGGGAGCTTGGCGAAGTCGGCGGTCATGGCGTCTTCGCTGGTGACGGCGCGGAGGGTGACGGCGAATTCGTAGCTTCTTTCGTCGCCTTTGACGCCGACGGTTTTCACAGGAATCAGCCCACAGTAGGCCTGCCAGACTTTGTCGTAGTGGCCGTGCTCTTTCAGCATGCGCATGAAGATGGCGTCGCCTTCGCGGATGATGCGGAGTTTTTCCTCCGTGACTTCGCCAGGGCAACGGACGGCCAGGCCTGGACCGGGGAAGGGATGGCGATGCAGGATGTCGTAAGGGATGCCCATGTTGGCTCCGAGGGCGCGGACTTCGTCTTTGAAAAGTTCCGCCAGGGGCTCGAGCACGCGGCCTTCCTTGTGGAGGGCCATGACGCGGTCGACGCGGTTGTGGTGGGTTTTGATTTTGCTGGCGATGGAGCCGCTGGTGGCGCTTTCGATCACGTCAGGATACAACGTGCCCTGGGCGAGGATGTCGACATTCGCGGCGGCTTCCCAGAAGACGTCGAGGAAGTTATTGCCGATGATGGTGCGCTTTTTCTCGGGGTCGGTTTCGCCGGTGAGGGCGTTCAGGAATTGGTCCGCGGCGTCGATGGTTTCGAGGTTCACGCCGAGTTGGGTGAACTGTTTTTGGACCTCCGCGACTTCGTTGAGGCGGAGCAATCCGTTGTTGACGAAAATCGCGCGGTGCGGCACGCCGGCTTCTTTCAGGAGGACGGCGAGGACGGTGCTATCGACTCCGCCGGAGACACCGCAGACGACTTCGCGGCCGTGGCATTTTTCGCGGATGGAGGTGACGAGTTCCTGTTTGAAGTCCTCGATGCGGAACGGTTTGGCATCGGTGGCCAGCGCCAGGAAATTGCGGAGAATGATCGTGCCTTCGTGCGAATGGCTGACTTCCGGGTGGAATTGGATGCCGAAAAGCTCCGGCCCGAATTGCAGCGCGACCGGCACGCCGTCCTGGTTTTTGCCCAGCACCGCAGCGCCCGCCGGCGGTTCCTTGACGGTGTCGGAGTGGCTCATCCAGATTTGCGCGGAGGGGCTGAGTCCGGCGAAAAGACAGTTGTCGATGCTGGGGATCAACTGCGCGGGACCATACTCGCGGGTATTGCCAGGAGCGACGAGCCCGCCCAGTTTTTTCGACAGGAGCTGCATGCCATAACAAACGCCCAGCACCGGAATGTCCAAGCCCAGGAGGTAGTCCAGATCAATATCCGGCGCGCCGTCCTCGGTCACGCTGCGCGGGCCGCCGCTGAGGATGACGGCGGCGGGGGTGCCGGTTTCCTTCAGCTCGTGGGGTTGATAGAGCTTGGAAAAATAACCCTGCTCGCGGATGCGGCGGACGATGAGTTGCGTGTATTGCGAGCCGAAGTCGATGACGGCGATGTGTTGGGAATCCATTGAAGAAGGAGAAAGGGTTCAGGTTTCAGGGTTCAGTTTTCAGTGGCGGCGGTCGGCTGCGGGCGCGGAAAACGACACTGGCTATTTGAGGAGGGAGGTGTTAAAAGGTTCGGATGAAAGTTCGACTGATTGTTGAATGGGATGAACCGACCCAATGCTGGTCCGCGGTTTTTCCCGAGCTTCCGGGCTGTGCCACTTCGGGTGAGACTGAAGAGGAAGCCATAGCGAATGCCCGGGAGGCGCTGGAGCTTTGGTTCGAGCCGACGGAATTGACGTTGCCCCCAGGAGCGAAGGTGGTGGAATTGGCCGTGGCATGAGCGGAAAATATCCGGTCTGCACGGCCAAAGATGTCGCCCGCGTTTTGCGCCGGCATGGATTTCAAATCGTCAGCCAGCGCGGCAGCCACCAAAAGTGGCGGCATGCCGATGGTCGTCAGGTGATTTTGGCGGATCATGGGAATCGGGAAATACCGCTGGGGACTTTCAAAAGCATATTGGAGGGCTGTGGGCTGGCGTTGGAGCTTTTCCAATGACGCCGCTCACAGACTTTGATAGTTCACCGGTTCCTCGGTGACGACGATGTCGTGAGTGTGGCTTTCACGCAGGCCGCCGGCGGTGATGCGGACGAAGGTGGCGCGGGTGCGGAGTTCGTGAAGATTCGCGGCGCCGACGTAGCCCATGCCGGAGCGGAGGCCGCCCATGAGTTGGAAAACGACTTCGCGCAGGCGGCCTTTGAAGGGGACGCGGCCTTCCACGCCTTCGGCGACGAGCTTGCCGCTCGCGTTCTGGCCATAGCGGTCGCTGCTGCCGGCGCGCATGGCCTTAAGGCTGCCCATGCCGCGGTATTCTTTAAACGTCCGGCCCTGGTAGTTGACCATGTTGCCGGGGCTTTCGCTGGTGCCGGCGAGCAGGGAGCCCAGCATGACCAGATCCGCGCCGCCGGCGAGGGCCTTGACGATGTCGCCGGAGTAGCGGATGCCGCCGTCGGCAATGACGGCGACGCCTTTTCCGCGGGCGTAGGCGGCGACGTTTTGAATGGCGGTGAACTGTGGCACGCCCACGCCGCTGATGACGCGGGTGGTGCAGATGGAGCCGGGTCCGACTCCCACTTTCACGGCACTGACGCCGGCGTCGATGAGGTCCTTGGCGCCCTGTTCCGTGACCACGTTTCCAGCGATCACTGGCAGATCACCGTAGGTTTTTTTCAAGGTCCTGACGACTTCCATGACCCGCGAGGTGTGGCCCGTGGCGGCGTCGATGAATAGCGCATCCGTGCCGGCCTCGACCAGGGCGGCGGCGCGTTCAAAGCAATCCCCGCCCACGCCAACCGCAGCGGCGACGAGCAGGCGGCCGCGTTTGTCCTTGGCGGCGTTGGTGAACATTTCCCGTTTTTTGATGTCCTGGGTCGTGATCATCCCGGCCAATTTTCCGGCGCTGTCCACGAGCGGGAGTTTTTCAATGCGGCGGTCGAAAAGTATGGCGCGCGCTTCCTCCGAAGTCGTGCTGGCCGGCGCCGTGACGAGCCGCTCGCGCGGGGTCATGACATCGCGGACCGTGGCCTTGGTGTCCTGAATATACCAGACATCCCGGCTGGTCACCATGCCGACCAGATTTCCTTCATCGTCCACGACGGGGAAACCGGCGACGCCGCGCTGGTCCATGATCAGGGTCAGCTCCGCCAGCGTCACGTCGGGGCTGACGGTGAAGGGTTGGTCGATGACGGTGTTCTCGGAACGCTTCACGCGGCGCACCTGGTCGGCCTGTTGGGCGACCGGCATATTCCGGTGGATCACGCCGAGACCGCCTTCACGGGCCAGGGCGATGGCCAATTCCGCTTCCGTCACGGTGTCCATGGCGGAGGAAATGACGGGAATATTCAATTCCAGGCCCGGGGCCAGTTTTGTCCTCAGGTCCGCTTCGGCGGGGAGGATTTCCGTCAATTGCGGGACCAGCAGCACATCGTCAAAGCTGAGTCCTAGGGGAATGGCGTCTGTCATAAAGGTAGTCGGCCCGGTTGGAGTGGCCTTAT
>JAQGPD010000389.1 GCA_028293305.1 Verrucomicrobiales bacterium
ACCCTGACAAAAATTTGAGAGAATGACCTTTCGTATTCCGTGAATACACTATCATGCATATCTGGCCATGCTTCAAAAGTCACTCCCCGTCAGCTGGTTATATGTTGATGGCCGGATTCCCCCATCCCGCCCGGGTTCTGTGCATGATGCTGCTGGCCTGGCTTCCGGGCCGAACCTGGGCGCAGGAGGTGCAGTGGCAGGACGCGCGTTTGTTTGAGATTGAAGGCCGGGGTTGGGAAAAGACATCGACCGCCTACGGCCGGCTTCCCGACACCGCTGAAGGAAAGGTATCAAAGACCGCGTGGGATTTGAGCCGGGACAATCCCGGCGTCTGCGTCCGGTTCGTCACGGATGCCGCCGCCATCGAGGTGCGTTGGTCGCTCCTGCGCGGTGGCCTGGCCATGCCGCACATGCCGGCGACCGGAGTCAGCGGCGTGGATCTTTACACCCGGACCAGCGAAGGTTCGTGGGTGTTTGTGGGCAATGGCCGCCCGCACCGGCAGGAGGGAAATGTGGGGAAGTTTGAGTTCCGGAGCGCCGGAAAGACGGAGCATGAAGGTTTGTTATACCTTCCCGCATACAATGGGATAAAATCCCTGGAGATCGGCGTGCGGCCGGGGGCGCGCCTCGAAAAACCAGCGCCCCGCCCGGAAGGCAGGCGCAGGCCGGTGGTGGTGTATGGCACATCCATTGTTCAAGGGGGCTGTGCCTCACGTCCGGGCATGGTTTGGTCCGCCATATTGGGACGTATGCTCGACCGGCCGGTCATCAATCTGGGGTTTTCGTCCTCCGGCGATATGGAGCCTCCCGTGGGGGAGGTGCTGGCTGAAATAGAGGCGGCGGCCTTTGTTATCGACTGCACATGGAACATGAGTGACGACCCTGCTTTGTATCTCAAATGCGTGCCGAAACTGGTCCACGCCATCCGGCAAAAACGCCCCGGCGCGGCCATCATTTTCGTCGGTCAGTCGGAAATGCGGCCGGAGGCGCATCCCACGAAATTCACGGAGGGTCAGGAGGCGGCGGTGAAGAGTTTGCAGGCGGAGGGCGTTAAAGGACTGATTGCCGTGCCGGGAACGGATCTCATCGGGGACGACGGGGAAGGCACCGTGGATGGGGTGCACCTGACGGATGTCGGCATGCTCCGGCAGGCCCGGGCGTTATTTGCAACCGTGAAGGAGGCCGCCGAGGGGGCCGATCCCGCAAAATAGCGGGGCCTTTATAGGAGTAGGCGATTTTGGCAAGGTGCACGCTTTGGCTACTAGCCGGAAAGCGTGCGTATCGACAGAAAGGCGGGAAACGAGGCGGGACGAAGCCAATCGTGAAAATCAACTTATTGGTGGCAAAGCACCGGGTAATTTGCCGCAATTCAGCGTCGCCGCCCGCGTGCGGAGTCGGAGTCGGAGGCGGAGCGCACCGCGCCCATTGGACAAGAGGGCCAACGCAGGTTTTTGGGGAATAAAAGCAAATTACCAGGTAACTTACAGATAGGAGGCAAATTACCTTTGATACAAATGACTTGGCAATTTGCCGAAATTCAGCGTCGCCACCAGCGTGCGGCATTAATGGGAGCGGGCTGATGCGGAGCGCACCGCGTCCGCTGGACAAGAGGGTCAACTCAGATTTCAGGAGGAACCGGTAATCCGGTGGCCCCAATTAAGGCAAATTACTTGGTGAGGGAAATTACCTGGTAATTTGCCGAAGATGTAATTTGCCGAAGTTAATTGCCGACGGCAGTGGCCGGCGTTCATGGGAGTGGTCGGAGACGGAGCGCGGCGCGCCGGTTGGAGTGGATAGTCAACTTGCGTTTTTGGAGAATCCGGTAAAGCAGCAGGTGCAATCAATGAATCGCTGGCGCGGGTGGGCTTGGGCGGCGTAGTTCCGGCATGGACCCATCTATTGAGATCGCCGCGCCGCCGCGGCGGCAGTTTATCCTGACGGCTTATGAAAATCACCTGCGCCGTGAGGGACAGCCGCCGGTTTCCGTCTTCCGGTTTGCGGAGGCGCATGGGTTTACGGAGCGGGAATTTTTTGCGGAGTTTCCTTCCCTGGAGGCGGTTGAGCATCGCTGGTGGGTGGAAAAACTGGACCACGTGATTGGAGCCGTGGAGCAGGGACCGGAGTGGGCGGGCTTCAGCGCTCGGCACCGGATGCTGGCGTTCCTTTTTGCCTTCGCGGTGGCGTCGCTGGACTTCCGTTCGCTCCTCCTCATCCGCCTGCATGGACCAAATATCCTGACCAATCCGCCCGCTCTGGCCGCGTTTGAAGACCGGTTTCTAACGTTTGCAAAATCCCTCCTGGAACACGGCCGGGCGAGCGGCGAAATCGCGTCGCGTGGTCCGCTCGACCGGCTGTATCCGCAGGCCGCCTGGCGTTTGTTCCGCAGTGTGATCGACTTCCACCTGCGCGATACCAGTCCCCGGTATGAACGCACGGATGCCTTCATTGAAAAATCCACCACCGTCCTTTTCGATTTGATAGGACGCCAGGTGCTGGACTCCGGATTTGATCTCATCCGCTTTCTCCTGCCCAAGTGGACCAGCCGCACCTAACTCCCGGAATGGAACCCACTTCATCTCCGGAATCCGGTCAGGAATCCATCCGCAGCACGCCCGTTTCCCGCATGGCCGCCCTCGCCGGGGCCGGTGCTTCCGTGGGATTGAACTATCTGAAATACTACGGAAAACGAGCCGTCACTTCCGGAACGCCGGAGTCCACCACCGCCGCGCGGGAAGCGTTGGATGAGGCCAATGCCACCCGCATCTACCAGACCTTCAGTCAGTTAAAAGGTGGGCCGCTCAAGCTGGCGCAGATGCTGAGCATGGATGACGACCTCCTGCCCGCCGCCTACGCCTCCCAATTTGCCCAGGCGCAATACTCCGCCCCGCCCCTGTCCTGGCCGCTGGTCCGCCGCACCATTGAGCGAGAATTCCGCCAGCCCGTGGAGTCGCTCTACGAATCCTTCACGCCGCAGGCCGCGCATGGAGCCTCCATCGGTCAGGTCCACCGCGCCCGGTATAACAGTCAGGATGTAGCGGTGAAAATCCAATACCCCGGCGTCGCCGAAAGCCTCACTAGCGATCTCCGGGTCGTAAAACCCGTCGCCCTCCAGATGCTGGGTCTGCGGGAGGCGGATGTGGCGCATTACTTCCGTGAAGTGGAAGCGCGGCTCCTGGAGGAGACGGATTACTTGATGGAGCTGCGCCGCTCCCAGGAACTGGCCGCCGCCTGTGCCGGGCTGGCTCATGTGCGGTTCCCGGCCTTCCATCCTGACCGATGCTCCGCCCGCGTCCTGACCATGGATTGGGTGGATGGCCAACCGCTCGACCGTTTCGCGGATGGACCCGCCACCCAGGAAGAGCGGGACCGGATCGGCCAGGCGTTGTGGGACTTTTACGACTATCAATTCCACACCCTGCTTCTTTTTCACGCTGATCCCCATCCTGGGAATTTCCTCGTCCGGGAGGGCGATCTGTGGGTGCTGGATTTTGGCTGCACCCGCGCCATTTCCCAGGAGTTCCACGACCGGCAATTCGCCCTGCTGGATCCAGCGATGCTAACCGACGACCCCACGTTCACCGCCGCCCTGCACGGCCTGCAAATCATCCTGCCGGAGGATTCGCCGGAAACGGTGGCCCGCATCCTCGCCCTCGGCCGCCGGTCGGTGGAATTGTTAGCGCGGCCTTTGCAGAGCGATCAATTCGATTTCGCCGATCCCGCCGTCATGAAAGCGATCTATGAAATGGGCGAAGCCAACCGGAAAGACAAATCCATCCGCCAACTCCGCGGCGCCCGCGGCCCCGCTGAATCCGTGTATGTGAACCGCGCCTACTTCGGCTTGTATAGCCTCCTTCACCGCCTACGCGCCAACATCCACACCCGGCGGTGAGAGCGGTCCCATAGGGCCTCCCAAAAAAGTGGTCCCAAAAGAGTGGTCCGCAAAGTCCTCTGTGCGGTTCCCAAAGCATCGGCCTCCTGAGAATCGGCCTGCTGATTTTGGCATAATGATCTGGCAATTTAGCCTAAAGCATCCGCCAGTAAAATATCCGGTAAGTCGGCGAAGACTAATTTACTTGGTCAGCAAATTACCTGGGAATTTGTTTGACAGCAAATTACCTGGGAATTTGTTCGAAAAAGCAATTTACCGAATAGGCCATTACATTCACCTAAAATAGATTACTTGGTTACAATAAATTATCTGGTAATTTGCCAGATTGGTTTTTACATTTCACCCATTTGTTCCAACATCCTTCCGTTCCCTCTCCTGGCCCCATTCTTTTCTTAACTCCCATGCCTGCCCGTCCATTTCTGTTTTCCGAGTCCCAAGCGGGCTGTTTCCATGTGGTGAACCGCATTTATGACCGGCGGTATCTGCTGGACCGGGAGGGTAAGGACCTGCTGCTGAAGCTGGTGCGGGCTTATGAGGATGTGTGCGGGGTGGAGGTGCTGACGTTTTGCATCATGGATAATCATTTCCATCTGCTGGTGCGGGTGCCGCACCGGCCCGAGGGATTTGATGTGCCGCTGGAGGTGGTGGTGGCGCGGCTGGACCGGGCGCTGGGGGTGGAATCGGCCGCGCTGATGCACCGGAATCTGGAGTTTTGGCGGAGCACGAAAAACGAATCGGCGATCGAGGAATGGAGGCGGCGGCAGGTGGAGCGGATGTTTTCGCTGAGCGAATTCATGAAGGCGGTGCAGCTGCGGTTCTCGCGGTGGTATAACCGGAAGGCCGGTCGCAAGGGAACGCTGTGGGAGGGGCGATACACTTCGGTGATCGTGGAGGAGGAGGAGCGGGCCCTGCGGACAATGGCGGCCTACATTGACCTGAATCCGGTGCGGGCGGGGATGGTGGCGGATCCCGCGGATTATTGTTGGAGCGGCTATTCCGAGGCGATGGCAGGCAAGGCGCGGTCGCGTCGCGGACTGGTGCGGATCGTTGGGCAAATGGCATGGCCGAGGGCAACGGCGGCGGAAGCGAGGCCATGGGGGACGGCTGCTTTTCCGGCATCGGTGGAACGGCGGGCGCTGGTATTTTACCGGGCCATCCTGGGTGGGCAGGGGGCGGAGCGGAAACGTGAGGATGGCACTGTGGTTCGGCGAGGCCTGTCGGAAAAAGTCAGGGAAAAGCTCACGACTCCCAATGAGCGGCGGCTTGCCGCGGAAGTTTTGACGCGGCGGGTGAGGCATTTTACCCGCGGGGTGGTATTCGGAGGCCGGGCCATGATCGACCAATGGTTTGAGTCCAACCGCCAAGTTGTTCAAGGCCGCAGCAGGACGGAACGAAAGCGGGGAGCCAAAAGCCTTGGCCGACCCGCGCTGCGTGGCCTGTATGCCCTGCGGGATGTGAAGTAAGCCGTAAACGGCCGCTGATCACAGTGTTTCCAAGATTCCGGAGGTCAGAGGCGAATCCTGGCTATTCGTGTTTTTCTGGAGTTTATTGGCGGTTAAACAAACCTAACCGCCAATGCACGCGAATTGTCGCGAATCCGGATAGCTGAAATGGCTTTGTCCGGGCGAATTGTTCGCAGCTGAATTTGTTCGGCGGGCGGGCGGCTGGAAGAAAAAAGGACCTCCCGTTTCGGGGAGGTCCTTTGGAAGGTTTGTTGGCGGTTTTCCGGCCGGGAGGAGGAGGTCAGAGGGCGGTGGCGACTTTGATGTCTCCGAAGCCTTTGCTGCCGTCGGGGTTGCGGATCGGTTTGGTGATGATGTCCTTGTAGGTCATGCCGCCGGGGATCATGGGGAGCACGTGCTCGGTGTGGGGGACCATGATGTCGAGCACGTAGGCGGTTTTGGCGGCCAGCATGCGTTTGAGGGCGGGGACCACGTCCTCACGTTTGGTGATGTGTTCGCAAGGCACCTCGAAGGCGTCGCACATTTTGACGTAGTCGGGGTAGATGTCCTTGGGGGCGTGGAGCTTGCCGAGGAAGGTGTTGGCGCGGTTGGACTTGTATTTCAGGTCTTCCCACTGCACCACCATGCCGAGGTGCTGGTTGTTGAGAATGATGGCCTTGGCGGCGATGTTCTCGGCCACGGCGGTGGCGAGTTCCTGCACGTTCATGAGGAAGGATCCGTCGCCGTCGATGTCCACTACTTCCGCATCCGGGAAGGCGGCTTTCACGCCGAGGGCGGCGGGGTAGCCGTAGCCCATGGAGCCCAGGCCGAGGCTGGTGATGAGGCGGCGGGGTTGGTCGAAGTGATAGTATTGGGCGGCCCACATCTGGTGCTGGCCGACGCCGGTGGTCATGTAGAAATCGGTGTCCTTGGTCAGTTCGTAAAGTTTTTCGATAACAAACTGGGGAGGGATGAGGGCTGGATCCTCATCTTCATATTCAATGGGGGAAT
>JAQGPD010000392.1 GCA_028293305.1 Verrucomicrobiales bacterium
CGCACCGGCCAACAATTTTCCAGCCACTGCTTTGGCGCCCTTCGGCAGCTCGGCTTCGGCTTCCTCAACGCGCCACGGCTTATGCGCCACACCTCCCACGGCCACGCGCCCGGATCCGTCAGGATGGATGATGGCGGCCACACTGACCAAGGCAAAGGCGTAGGAGGCACGGTCCCGGACCTTGCGGTAAAGGTGCGTCCCGCCCACTGGTTTTGGCAGGGTCACCGCCGTGATCAACTCACCGGTTGCCAGGATGGTTTCGATATGTGGCTTGTCTCCGGGAAGGCGATGAAATTCAGCTATGGGAATGGACCGCGTCGTTCCATCCGGCCGGACGGTTTCCACCACGGCGTCCAAAATACGCATGGCCACCGCCATGTCGCTGGGATGCGTGGCGATGCAGGCTTCGCTGACTCCGACAACGCCCAGCTGCCTGCTGAATCCTTCCAGAGCCGCACAACCGGATCCCGGATTGCGTTTGTTGCACGCCTGATTGGTGTCGTAAAAATAAGGACATCGCGTCCGTTGAAGAAGATTGCCGGCCGTCGTGGCCATGTTCCGCAACTGACCGGAAGCCCCCGCCAACAAAGCGCGGGACAATACGCCGTAGTCGCGCCGGACGCGTTCGTCCGCCGCCAGATCGGTGTTTCTAACCAAAGCTCCGATGCGCAGGCCGCCTTCATCGGTGGCTTCGATGGTGTCCAATTTCAGCCCGTTGACATCAATCAGGTGGAGGGGCGTTTCGATCTCCAATTTCATGAGATCGAGCAGATTCGTCCCCCCGGCCACAAAGCGGGAACCTGGATTCCGGGCCGCCGAAGCCGCGGCCTCGGCGGGGGATTTGGCGCGTTCGTAGGTGAATGGTTTCATGGGTTCCTCCCTGACACTTCGGTGATGGCTTCGGCGATATTGGAATAGGCTCCGCAGCGGCAGATATTTCCGCTCATGCGCTCACGGAGTTCCTCCGGCGTGAGCCCCGGATTTTTTGTCAGGTCCGCCGTGACGTGACTGGGGATACCGGCCTTTATTTCCGCCAGCATGGCGACGGCGGAGCAGATCTGGCCGGGAGTGCAATAACCGCATTGATAACCGTCGCACTTTACGAAAGCGCTTTGCATGGGATGCATTTTCTCCGGAGTCCCGAGCCCCTCAATGGTTGTTATACTTCCACCCTCATGCATCACCGCCAAGGTTAGGCAGGAGTTGATGCGCCGCCCGTCGGCGATGACGGTGCAGGCTCCGCACTGCCCTTGGTCGCACCCTTTTTTCGTGCCGTTGAGGTGCATATGCTCCCGTAGCGCGTCCAACAAAGTAGTGCGCGTGTCCACTTCCAAATCCGCCGGACGGTCGTTCACGGTCATCCGGATTTTTGTCAGGACGGGCTGCATGGCGGTGGTGGGTTGGACCGTGGTCTGCGCGCCCGCGCCTTGCGGCAGGGCGCTGGCGGCGAGGCCGGCGGTTCCGGTCAGGATAAACTGCCGTCGGGTGAATTCCCCGCTGGGGACTTCCGGTTTGTCAGGATCATTCATAGGCTCCGGCTCAGGTTGAGGGTTGCTCCGCACCGTCCCGGTCAGCGGGCGGACGGTGGATTTCAGGGAAAAAGTTTCGTCATTTCCGATTCCCCCCATGAAGTGTTATGCACACGTGGCGCCTGGAATTCATCATCCCGGAGCGCGGATTGCGCCGGAAAATCAACGAAGCGTCACCAGCAATGGGAACTGCCCCAGGCTGGGCATGTGAACGCATAATGCAGCGGCGGATCTGCATCTTTGAAGCCTGCATGAAGTGGGGGGTGGGACATGCAAAAGTTTTTACGCCCCGTGGCAGGGGCCGGATTCATGCGGATGCACCGCTTTCGAAAAAAATTCCTGCCCCGCCCTGACAAGATCGTCCGGCGTGTCCACATCCCACGCCGCCGCAGGCAAATCGATCTCCCCCACCGCCGGCTCCGCGAGGATCACCTGCTTCGCCCCGCGCTCCCCCCGCAATTCCAACAAGGCCGGAAACTTGCCTTTGGAAAACCATGCGGGCACTCCCGGCTGACCCGCATATCGGCTGGCCACCACGGATTTGTCAGGAAATGCCGTGGCCAGTTTCCGCAAATGCTCCGCCTCAACCCCCGGCTGGTCGGCCAGCATGACAATCACTCCCACCAGGTCCGCATTCGCCCAGGGCTCCAGCCCGGCCATGATGGATCCCGCCATGCCCCCGCTCCACGCGGGATTGTGAACGATGCCCAATTCCAATCCCTCCAGCACCGCGCGGCACGGCGCATCCACCGCGCCCAGCACCACCCTAACCGGTCCTATGCCCGCTTCCAATGCCGTCTCCGCCGCGTGCCGCAGCAGCGGTTTTCCGTGGATTTCAGCCAGCTGTTTTGGCGAGCCAAATCGGGTGGATCCTCCCGCCGCGAGAATGATGATCCCGGTCATGGGCGCAGTTCCAGGGCGTGAATGGACCCTGATTTTTCCTTGAGAAATCCACCCTTCCGGCCGGCCAGAACCGCGGCGGCCTCGGCCAGAATGGAAAAGGCGATTTCTTCCGGAGATTCGCTTCCCGTGTCCAATCCCGCCGGCGCATGCAGGTTGTCCAGCCAGCCATCCAATGGACCGGTTCCACCAAAATCTGTCAGGGAGGCGAGGATTTCGTTCTGCCTCCGCCGGGCTCCCATCAGTCCGATGTATGGAAGCCCCATGGGAAAAAGCCGGTGCAGGGCCGAGAGATCGCGGCCGATTTTATGGGTCATCACCACCGCCGCCGTGGTCCGGTCGGGCACGAAATCGCCAGGCAATTCGTCAGGGTGGGCATACGCTTCAAAGTCCCAACCCAGGCCGGCCGCAAAGCCACGCATGGGTGCCACTTCAGGGCCGTCCCCAAAAACCACCATCCGCGGCGGCGACTGCATTTGCTGCACAAAAACCCCGGGACAGTCCAAGTCGGAACGGCAGGATCCTGACAACTTCGACCCACCGCCCGCGGCATAGTTGACCTCCACCTGACAGCTTTGCCGCCGTTTCATGACGGCCGCCAATTCTGTGAGGAAATTCCCCTCCGCTCCCGCCGCCGGGATTTTTTCGAGATACACCGAGAGGCTGCCATGACATCCAAAAAGCTTCCGCGTATCGAAAGGCACCAGCCGCGATACCCCTTCCAATATCACTTCCCCGCCCTGCCTCGCGATCTCCTCCTCCAAACATCCCCCGCTTAAAAATCCTATCGTTTCCCGCCCATCCGGAGCCACGAGCAATCGGGCACCCGGCTGGCGGTAACTTGAGCCACTGGTTCCCACCAATGTCGCCAGACACCATGGATGATCCCGCCGTGTGACGGCGGCGTGAAGGATGCGGCGGAAATCTTTCATGGGGGGACGGCGATGCCAATGGCCACGCCGGATTGAGGATTTCGATTCAGTGCCAAAGACGATGCCCGTCCGTTCCCGGATGCGGCATTTCTTCAGCAGGGGTGCGCGCTTCTTTCAGGAAAACATAAATTCAGGCTCCCTCCGGGCTGCCGCCGACGTATTTCCAATCAGTGGAATTGACGCGCAAACTTGAAATCCTCGCGGACGCCGCGAAGTATGATGCTTCATGCGCGAGTTCCGGTGCGGCTAAAAAAAACTCGCGCGACGGTCTGGGCGTGGGTTCCACCGGCGGCGCGGGTATTTGTCACAGCTATACGCCGGACGGACGATGCGTGAGCCTGCTGAAGGTGCTCCTGACAAATGTCTGCCTCTATGACTGCCACTACTGCATCAACCGCCGCTCCAGCAATGTAACGCGCGCCCGGTTCACTGTGGAGGAGGTCGTGCAGCTCACTTTGGACTTTTATAAACGGAACTGCATCGAGGGCCTGTTCCTCAGTTCGGGCATCATCCGCAGCGCGGACCACACCATGGAGCTGGTCATCGAGGTCGCCCGCCGCCTCCGCGAGGTGCACCACTTCCGGGGCTACATCCATCTGAAAACCATCCCGGAAGCCTCCCAGGAATTGATCGAAACCGCGGGCCGTTACGCGGACCGCATCAGCATCAACATCGAGCTTCCAACCGAGTCAGGCCTAACGAAACTAGCCCCGGAGAAAAATCTCATCCGCACCCAGGAGGCCATGGGCCGCATCCGGCTGAAGATCGACGAGTCCCGCGAAAAACCGCAACGCAACGCGCCCACCCTGACAAAGCCGGCCCGCAAACTCCCCTTCGCCACCGGTCAAAGCACGCAGATGCTCGTGGGCGCCGATGCCTCCTCGGACGCCACCGTCCTGGGCCGCGCGGATCAGTTATACAAATCCTATCAACTTCGCCGCGTTTATTATTCCGGTTTCAGCCCCATCCCGGAACCGTCGAAACTGCTGCCCCTGAAACCACCGCCGCTGGTCCGCGAGCACCGACTCTATCAAGCCGACTGGCTGCTCCGCTTTTACGGTTTCAAGGTGGATGAACTCGTGCCGGACACCGCGCCCGACCTCGCTTTGGATATCGACCCCAAGCTGGCCTGGGCCTTGCAGAATCGGGGCATGTTTCCCGTGGATGTCAATAAAGCCCCCCGCGAATTGCTGCATCGCGTCCCCGGCCTGGGTGTGCGGAATGCGGAACGGATCGTGACCGCCCGCCGCCATTGCCGGCTCCACGTGGCGGACCTGAAACGACTGCGGCTGAACTTGAAAAAGTGCCTGCCCTTTCTGATCGCCGCCGACCACATCCCCCGCGCCGGACAGTTGGACAGCGATGGATTGTTAAGAAAATTCCTGCCAATGAAGCAACTCGAAATTGATTTCAACGCCCCTCAGTCCACCGCCGCCGATGCCTTGGCGGCGCGCTCGGGCGAGTTTTGAACGGCTGATTTCCTGACAGGAAATCCGCACCTTTCCTAACACCGGAACCAAAGTCAACCCATCCCCTGACCGGAGAAAATGATCGCGGTTCCTTTCGACTTTTCATTCGACGACTGGCGCGACCACGCCCGGCAGTTGCTGTCGCGCGGCATTGCACCCGACGAAGTGGATTGGACGGAATCCCGTCAGGACCGCAGTTTGTTCAGCATGGAGGAGACCCTGCCCCCGCCCGCTCCCACGCCGCATCACAACGTGCCGGCCTCCTTCCTGACGCTGGCCCGGCACGCGTGGGCGCACCGCGACCCTCGCCGGCCAGGGGTGCTTTACCGTATGTTATGGCGGCTCACTCGCGGTGGGGAAAAACATCTGATGTCCATCCCCACCGACCCGGATTTTCATACGGTCGCGGGATGGCGGAAGTCCGTGGCGCGTGACATTCACAAGATGCACGCCTTTGTCAGGTTCCGTCTGGTGGGCACCGATGACGCCACCGGCCGGGAACAATTTGTCGCCTGGTTCGAGCCCTCCTCCCAATGCCTCCGGTTGGCGGTTCCATTTTTTGTGAATCGCTTCGCAGGCATGGATTGGTCGATCCTGACACCTGACGAATGCGCGCATTGGGACGGAAAAAACCTGCAATTCACACCCGGCCTATCCAAGGATTCCGTGCCGCCCGAGGACGGCCTGGATGATCTGTGGCGCACCTACTACCGCAGCATTTTCAATCCCGCGCGCCTGAAGGTGAAAGCCATGCAAAGCGAAATGCCGGTAAAGTATTGGAAAAATCTTCCGGAGGCGCCGCTGATCCAAGGCCTCATCACCACAAGCCGGACGCGCATGGAGATCATGCTGGAAACGCCGGGCCGCACTGAAAAACCGATTCCTGACAATTCCTATATCCAGAATCTCCACACCCTGTCGGATATCGACTACCTTGATATCCTGCCGCCGCCGCAGGCCCTGGCGGAGCTCCCCCTGCCGGAACTCCAGGCCGCCGCGAGGATTTGCCGGGCGTGCCCGCTCTGGGCCAAAGCCACCCAAACAGTGAATGGCCACGGTCCGGCCGATGCCCGCATCGTGCTGGTCGGCGAGCAACCCGGCGACCAGGAAGACCTCGCGGGAACGCCATTCATCGGTCCCGCAGGAAAAGTGTTGCGGGCCGCGATGGCCAGGGCGGGCGTGGACGAAAAGTCGGTCTATATGACGAATGCCGTGAAACATTTCAAATGGACGCCCGACGGCCCGAGGAGAAAGCACGTCACGCCCGGCCGCGAGGAAGTGCAACATTGCCGTCCCTGGCTGTTGGCGGAAATGGCCCGCATCCAGCCCGCCGCCGTGGTTCTGCTGGGAGCCACGGCGGGCCTGAGTTTGTTGAACAGGGAAGTCAGGATCACCCGCGAGCGGGGGTTGATCGACGCTCCACATATCGCCAGCCGCGTGGTCCTGACCTATCATCCGAGCTACCTTTTACGCCTCCGTGACGGGACGGCCCGGGACCGGGCCATGGCGGAATTCGAGGCCGACCTGGCCATGGTCGCCGGTTTTTGATAGGCCTTTTCAATGCCGGTTGTGCAGGACCCGCCCC
>JAQGPD010000404.1 GCA_028293305.1 Verrucomicrobiales bacterium
GTCCTGGGGTGGAAGGATTTGAGGCAGGGCAGGGGAAAGGGAAGGGCGGTGGGATGGTGCCTGCTGAGTTCATGCATTTTTGCGGGAGCCGATGTTTTGATAGGCCATTGGGCGGGTCCGTTCGGACGGGCGGCGTTTCTTGGGACGGCTTTCACGGCCATTGGAGCGGGTTCGCTGATTTCTTATAAGTGGTTGGCGCCGGGCCTGTTTGCGGTGCCGCGCGCGGCGTGGTCGGGGACAGCGCTGGGGGCGGTTTTGATGACGGTGAATACGCTGGCCATGGCGCTGTGCATTGCCGGATTCAATGATCCCACGGGTATCAATGTCGTGTATGGCACGCGCGGACTGTGGTCGCTGGGCTTGGTGTGGTTTGTGGGCAGCCGGTGGTTTGGCAATGAGGAACGGGCGGATTCCAAGGGCAGCATGGGCCTGCGGTTGGTGGGGTCGCTTCTGATCCTGGCGGCGGTCTCCGTGGCGGTGGCGGCGCAGGGACGGGTGGGATGAGCGTGAGGATTTTCGGGGGAAGACGTTGGAGGACTCTGGTTTGGCTTTGGAAAGACTTTGGGATGATCTTGAGATTGCCGCCGCAAGAAGCGTTTGAATGACGCTGTTGTTCTGTGGAGTAGTGGCGTCAGGAGATTTCCCAATCGCGCCTGCCAGAGCAGTTGGCTTTGGCTTTTTTTGGGGCGGAAAATGCCGTGATGGCGTGGCCCGGAGGAATTAGCTTGCACCGGCGGGCGATTCTTTGGTTTTTGTGGAAGCGGCGGCGGGACCGCCGGCTTTTGATATGAAGATGAAATTTTTCCCACTCCTCCTTGCACTCCTGCCCGGCTTCCTGTTGTGCTCGGCTCACGCCATGGATGCCACTATTAAACAAGCCCCGTTCGGCAAGCTCTCCTCGGGAGCCGCCGTCGATCTTTTCACCCTGACCAACGCCTCCGGCATGGAGGCCCGCATCATGACCTGGGGCGGGATTGTCGTGGGGTTGAAAACCCCGGATGCCGCCGGCAAGCTTGATGATATTGTGCTGGGTTTCGACTCCCTGAAGGAATACGAGGCCGGTCACCCCTACTTCGGCGCCATCATCGGCCGGTATGGAAACCGCATCGCCAAAGGCCGCTTCAAACTGGACGGCCAGCCCGTGCAGGTGACCGCCGCGCACGCCGGCCACAGCCTGCATGGAGGAAAGGACGGATTCGACAAAAAAATCTGGCAGGTCGTTTCCGCCACCGCGAACGACGGCGCCGCGAGCCTGGTGCTGCATTATGTGAGCGCGGATGGTGAGGAAGGCTACCCGGGTGAACTCGACACCACCGTCACTTATACGCTGACCGCCGCCGATGAACTCAAAATCGACTACCGCGCCACCACCTCCAAACCGACCCTGGTCAACCTGACAAACCACAGCTATTTCAACCTATCCGGAGCAGGCAGCGGACCCATCGCGGATCACGAGCTGGAATTGAAATGCAGCCATTACACCGACACGGACAAAGACCTCATTCCCACCGGCATCATCGCCTCCGTGGAAGGCACGCCGCTGGATTTCACCAAGCCCACCGCCATCGGCTCCCGCATCGACCAGCCGGGCGTGCCCGCCTTGCAATACGGGAACGGTTATGATCATAACTTCGTCGTCGATGGAAAAACCGGCACCCTGCGCACCGCCGCCATTGTCCGCGATCCGAAATCCGGCCGCATCATGGAATGCCTCACCACCGAGCCCGGCATCCAGCTCTACACCATGAACGGCGACGGTCCCCCCATCGCCGGAAAAGCCGGAAAATCCTACCCCCGCCGCAGCGCCTTCTGCCTGGAAACCCAACATTTCCCGGACAGTCCGAATCATCCGGAATTCCCCTCCACGGAGCTCCGACCCGGCCAAACCTACACCAGCACCACGGTTTATAAATTCACCGCCGCCAAACGCTGACCCGCTCCGCGATCCCGTGGCCCGCCAATACGCGAATTCCTTTGCCTCCCGCAATATTTCCCGCTAATAGCCCGCCGTTCCCGCCTTACTACTGACTCATCCCCGCTCCCGTATGCCCAAGATCAAAAAAATCATCAATGACCCCAACGCCTGCGCCGCCGAACTTCTCGACGGCCTCGTGGAAGCCTATGACGGCGAAGCCAAAAAAGTCGGACGCGGCTGCATCGTGATGACCAACATCCGCGATAACAAGCCCGCCCTCCTTGTCGGCGGCGGCTCCGGCCATGAGCCCATTTATCACGGCCTCGTCGGCCATAACCTCGCCGACGGCGCGGCCTGCGGCGACATTTTTGCCGCTCCGCCTCCCGATATCGTCCTCGACGGCACCCAGGCCGTGAACCGCGGAAAAGGCGTGCTTTATCTTTACGGCAACTACGCCGGCGACGTCATGAACTTCGACATGGGCGCGGAACTCGCTCAGGAAGAAGGCATTGAGGTCCGCACCGTCATGATCTTCGACGACGTCTGCAGCGCTCCGCCGGATCGCAAGCAGGACCGCCGCGGCATCGCCGGCCTCGTTCCCATCGTGAAACTCGCCGGCGCCGCCGCCGCCACCGTCGATTCCCTCGATGAGTTGGAACGCCTCGCCATCAAAGCCCGCGACAACACCCGGTCCGTCGGCGTTTCCATGTCCCCCGGCTCCATTCCCGCCACCGGCAAGCCCACCTTCGATATCGGAGAAGACGAAATCGGCCTCGGCATGGGCATTCACGGGGAAAAAGGCGTCGCCCTCATCCCGCTTTCCACCGCCGACGAACTCGCGCCCCAGCTGCTCGACCTCATCTTCGCCGACGATCTTGCCTTCAACTCCGGGGACGAAGTCGTGCTCTTCGTCAACAGCCTCGGGTCCACCACCATGATGGAGCTCCTCATCATCAACCGGAAGGTCAAACAAGTCCTCCGCGACAAAGGCGTGAAAGTCCACGACACCATCATCGGTCCTCTCGTCACCTGTCAGGAAATGGCCGGTTTCTCTCTCAGCCTCACCAAACTGGACCCCGAACTCAAGCGCCTCTGGGACATGCCCTGCGCCAGCGTTTGCTACACCAAGGCGGATACCTCCGCCTCCTGAGACTCAAGTCCTCACCGCCTCTTCATCCCTCAGTGAAAACCCTACTTCACCCGTAGATTTCCCTTGAGTGAACCCGCCCTTCCGGTCCATTATGTCCGAGGCCGGAAGGGCCGGTGCCAAGGCCGGCCATTCCTCCCTTCACTTTCCATTCCTCACTTTTATGCTGCCCGTTTCTCTTCGTTTTCCCTCCGCCACCGTCCTCGCCCTTTTGGCCAGCCTCGGCCTCTCCAGCGCCGGAGACATCGTCAAACTCAAAACCGGTGAAAAACTGGACGGCGTCATCCTGAGCGAATCCCCCACCGAAGTCGTGATCGAAATCGCGCTCGGAAAAGGCGGCATCAAGGACCAGAAAAAAGTCCCGCGCAAAGACATCGCGGAAGTCATCAAAGCCACTCCGGACCAAATC
>JAQGPD010000406.1 GCA_028293305.1 Verrucomicrobiales bacterium
GGCGTGGCGCGGAAGACAGCTCCAGGCTGGAGAACAAGGTGTGGGCGGACCTGTGCGGGCGGAGTCGTGCGGTGGCCACGGGTTGGGGCATATCGTGGGCTCTGCGGGACATTCCCTGTTGCGGCGCGGGGCCTGGCTCACAAGATGCCCCCACCGCCCACTCATGAAAATCTACCGCATCCGACCCGGCTCGAAAGTCAAACTCAGCGACTACAGCGCGGACGGGGAGACGGAACTCGCCGGGGACAAGGAACGCGGCACGGCCCAGCTGGAACGCCAGAAAACCGACCTCCGCCAACTCCAACGCATGCTCTACGCGGAGCGCCGCCACCGCCTCCTCATCGTGCTCCAAGGCATGGACGGCAGCGGCAAGGACGGCACCGTGCGCAACGTCTTCAGCGGCATCGACCCTCACGGCCTCCGCGTGGTTTCGTTCAAATCGCCCACCCCCGTGGAGCTGGATCACGATTTCCTCTGGCGCATCCACAAGGAAACCCCCGCCAAAGGGGAACTCGTGGTCTTCAACCGTAGCCACTACGAGGACGTGATCGCTGTGAACGTCAAAAACCTGTCGCCAAAAAACGTTTGGGAAAAACGTTATGACCACATCCTGAACTTCGAAAAACTCCTCGCGGACGAAGGCACGACCATCCTGAAATTTTTCCTCCACATCTCACGCGACGAACAGCGCCGCCGCCTCCAAGCCCGCCTCGAAAACCCGGAAAAACACTGGAAATTCAACCCCGACGACATCGCGGACCGTCGCCTCTGGCCTCAGTTCAGCAATGCCTACGAGGAGGTCCTCAGCCGCACCAGCACGGAGTCCGCCCCTTGGTATGTCGTCCCCGCCAACCGGAAATGGTATCGGAACGCCGTGATCGCCGGCATCGTCCGCGACACCCTCGCCAAACTGGAACTGAAATTTCCCGCCCCCGCGTGGGACCTGACCGGCGTCACCGTGGAGTAGGCGCCCGCTACTTGCCCAGCGCCGGGCCACCTCCCGGATAGCCTTCGCGCGCTTCCGTGTCATCCGGTGCTGTGCATTCGGTTCCGGTCCGGTCCGGTCCGGTCCGGTCCGGTTGGGTTGGGTTGGGTTTGGTTTGGTTTGGTTTGGTTTGATTTGGTCCTTTTCGTCCTTTTCGTCCTTTTCGTCCCTTTTGTCCCTTTTGTCCCTTTTGTCCTTTTTGTCCTTTCCCAGCCCCCCGTTCCCACCAACTCCCCCGTTGCCCCCACCCGATCCCGCCCCCATCTATCCCCATGAGGCAATCCCACGAGTGGTATGATCACGACGAGGCCGCGGACGAGCGGCGCTATTTCCGCGCCCGGAAATTCGGCAAGGAATGGCAAATCCAAACCACCCTGAAAAGTGAACCCGACTGGCATCGGCCCGACCCCGTGCCCCTCGACATCCTTGAAGCGCTCCGCAAACAGCTCGAAAACAAATACGCCCGCCGCCGCGTTCCCTACAACCACCTCGTCGCCGTGGACCGCCTCGTCGCTGCCGCTGGGGGCGTCGCCAAATACGCGGACGCCAAGGAAGAGTGACGCATTGCTCTCCACCCAAAGGCAAAATCGGTGAAAACACACCTTTTTCGTGCGATTTTACATCTTTTTGAGACTTGGTGTTTGAGTGAAATCCTTCCCTGAATGAAATGAACGCCGTTTCCTTCACCGACGAAGCCGCCATGGAATTGGCCTTGGCGGAAGCGCGCCGGGGAATCGGCCTTACCGCCCCAAACCCGCCGGTGGGAGCCGTTATTTTGAAGGATCACCAACTCCTCGGCAAAGGGTGGCACCGAAAAGCCGGAGGACCGCACGCGGAAATCGAGGCCCTCCAGGACGCCGCCGCCGCCGGTCACGATGTCCGGGGCGCCACGATTTATGTGACTTTGGAGCCGTGCTCCACCCACGGCCGCACCCCCCCCTGCAGCTCGGCGCTCATCGACTCCGGCCTCGCCCGCGTGGTCTGGGGCGCGCGCGACCCCAATCCCTCCCACCTCGGCCGCGCGGAAACGCTTTTGAAATCCGCCGGCCTTTCCGTCACCACCGGCGTGCTGGAAAACGAATGCCAGGAAATCCTGCGCCCCTTCGCCAAACGCATCACGACCGGCCTCCCCTGGGTCATCGCCAAAGCCGGCATGAGCCTCGACGGCCGCATCACCCGCCCCGCAGGTGAAGGCCAGTGGCTCACCGGCCCCGCCGCCCGCGAGGACGCGATGCTCCTCCGCGCCACCTGTGAAGCTGTCCTCGTCGGGGCGGAAACCATCCGCCAGGACAACCCCGCGCTCACCCTCCGCGGCTCCGCCCTCCGACCCCACCAGCCTCAACCCTGGCGGGTGATTCTGACCCGCTCCGGCAATCTCCCGGCCGAGGCTCAAGTCTTCACTGACGCACACCGCGACCGGACTCTGGTCTTCCAAAATCAGACGCTCGAATCCGTCCTCCGCGACCTCGCCGACCGAGGTGTCATGTCGGTGCTGATCGAAGGCGGAGGCCAAATTCTAGCCACCGCCTTCAGCGCCGGACTGGTGGATGAAGTGGTCTTTTACACCGCCCCGCTCATCAGCGGCTCCGGGAAACCGGTGGTGGATGGAAACAGCTTCCCCGGCTCCTCGGTTGCGTTGCAATTCATTGAATGTCAACAAGTTGCCGAAGACATCAAACTGCGCGCCCTCGTTTTGAAACCATGAAATCGACGCTGAAACCCGCCCTCTTTTTCGACCGCGATGGCGTGGTCAATGTCTCGCCGGGGGCCGGTTACGTCACGTCGGTGGAGGATTTTCACCTCATGCCTGGGATTGCCGAGGTCCTCGCCTGGGGGAAAACCAAGGGCTTTTTTCTCGTTCTGGTCACCAGCCAGCAAGGCGTCGGAAAAGGGCTCATGACCCAGGAAACCTTGGACGCCATCCACGCTCACCTCCAGGAAACCCTCGCCCGCGAAGGCGCTTCCTTCGACCTCATCCGCAGCTGCACGCACCTGGCGGGATCCTGCGACTGCCGGAAGCCCTCTCCGCAAATGATCCTGGACGCCGCCTCCATACTCCCCATCAACCTCGCCGCCAGCGCCTTGGTGGGAGACCATGACCGCGACATCCAAATGGCCCGCAACGCCGGCCTCGCCTTCGCCGTCCGCCTCGCCAGTGACAACCCCGTCAGCGAAACCGGCGACGTCCTCGCCCATTCCATCCTGGAAGTGTGGACCGCTCTCAAAAACTGGGAAGCCAAGCAAGCCTAGACCCAGCCGTCGCATTCCCAGCCGCCAGATCATCCCCCACGGACCCGGCGCGCCCCCCGTCAAGAGCCCGCTGCCCACCGCCCACTGGCCAGTGGCCACTCCGCCTTCCGTGCTCCGTGCTCCGTGCTCCGTGCTCCGTGCTCAGCGCTCCGTGCTCAGCGCTCAGCGCTCCGCACTACCCGCTCCGCACTCCGCACTTCGCACTTCGCACGGGCCTAAACGAATAAACGCCAACAACGCCAAAGGCGTTTAGGACGATAGCCTGGGGTTGCCGCGCTCCG
>JAQGPD010000432.1 GCA_028293305.1 Verrucomicrobiales bacterium
GCCAGCTCGTTCAGGCGGGCCAGCGCGATCTCCCGGAATTTGTATAACACGAGCACCCGCTCCTTCACGGGCACGCGGCTCCAGGCCGCAAAGGCCCGCGCGCCGGATTGGACAGCCGCCTCCACGACCTCCGCATCCGCCAAGGGGAGGCGGCCCAGGGCGGTGCCGTCCACCGGACTGCGCAGCTCCAGCGCACCGGTGCCGGAGGACTCGTTTTGGCCGGCGATCCAGTGACCGGGCGATGGGATCGGTGAGGCGGGAGCGGGGTTGGAACTCATGATAGTTGAACAGGAATTTATGCAGAAATCCCGCCATGGCAGGTGAAGTTTTGGAAAATCACACCCGGCGCGAGGCGGCGCATCCGCCGGCGCGGTCCGGGGAAAGTGCAGGCTTTTGCACGGCTTGGGCATTGCGGGCGGCCGGTGGATGGCGTAGAGGCCGGAACTATGGTGGAAGCTATGATTCGTTATGAAGGAGGTCTGCACTGCGTCGCGGTGCATGGCCCGTCGCAGACTCAGATCGCCACGGATGCTCCCGTGGACAATATGGGCCGGGGGGAGAGTTTTTCCCCCACGGATCTTGTCGGCACCGCGCTGGCCAGCTGCGTGCTCACCACCATGGCCATCGTGGGTGACCGCCATGGCGTGGACCTCGCCGGAGCCACCGCCGTGGTGCGTAAACACATGACCGCGGCCCCGCCCCGCCGCATTGCCCGGCTGGAGGTGGATGTCACCCTGCCCCTCTCTCCCACCCACCCGCAACGGGCGTTGCTGGAAGCCGCCGCGAACGGCTGCCCGGTCCGCCGCAGCCTGCATCCGGAGTTGGAAGTGGTGGAAACTTTCACGTGGTCGGGCGGCGAAACCGCGGCGGACTAGCTTGCCGGCGGGTCCATTGCCCCGCTGCCACGTCACATTGAGAAAATCGATATCCCGGGGGCGCTTCGGGGCTGCAGGCTATGCCTATGAAAAAACGAGCACTACGCGTGGCCGGCACCGGCATGACATTGCCAGGACGGCCGGTCACGGCGCGGGAAATTGATGCCCGCGCCGGACTTCCCGAAGGCTGGACCGCACAGCATTCCGGCGTGCTGACGCGGCATTTTTCGGATGGGGAATCCGCCATCCAACTGGGAGCCCGCGCGGTCACGGAAGCCCTCCGGGACGCGGGCCTGAAACTGGAGGATCTGGACGCGATTGTCAGTGTCAGCGGCACCATGCATCAACCCATTCCCAGCAATGCGGCGCTCCTGGCCGGGGAGTTGGGACCGGGCACGGAAGGCATGCGGACTTTTGATATCAACAGCACCTGTCTGGGATTCCTGACAGGAATGGATCTGGTCTCCGCGCAGTTGGCGGCAGGGTCGTTCCGCCGGGCCGTGCTGGTGGCTTCGGAGTTGGCATCGGTGGGCCTGGACTGGACGGAGGCGGAAAGCTGCAGCATTCTGGGCGATGGTGCCGCGGCTGTGATCATCGAGGCCGTGGAGCCGGAGGCCGGCGGCATCGGCCCCGGAGTCGCCGCGGCCGCCTTTGGCACATGGGCGCGCGGAGCCGCCCTGACAGAAATCCGCGGCGGCGGCAGCGGGCAGCCCGCGGGGCTTTGGGAAACATCACGGCCCGCCGACTATCTTTTCCACATGGATGGCCGGGCGGTCTTCAAGCTCGCGGCGGAACTGCTGCCGGACTTTGTCAGGACGCTGTTTTCAAAGCACGGATTTTCCTGGCAGGACTTCGATCTCATCATCCCGCACCAGGCCAGCCTGACATCCCTCGCGCTGCTGCGCCGACGGCTCGGCATCCCCGAGGAGCGCTTCATGATCTATGCGCAGGATTACGGCAACACCATCGCCGCCTCCATCCCCATGGGGCTGCATCTGGCCATGAAATCCGGTCGCGTGAAAGGCGGGTCGCGCGTGCTGATGATCGGCACCTCCGCCGGATTTTCGCTGGGAGCTTTGGTGCTTGATCTTTGAAAGCGCACGTGGTTTTTCGGATCGCGCACAGTTTTCCATCCGGTCTCCGCCGCCCCAATTCCTATCACTTCAAAAATCGTCCCGCCTTTCCCAACCGGTTCCCCGTCCCGCGCCGCGGAGTTCATTTCATCCTGACTTTTCCACCCCATGTCCTCTGCCCCGCTGCGACCCGCCACCCTGGATGACCTCCCCGCCATCAACGCGATCTATAACTTTTACGTCCTGACCTCCACGGCGACCTATCAAACCCAGCCGGAGTCGGACGAAGCGCGCCTGACATGGTTTTCGGAACGCGATCTTGCCCTTCATCCGGTCATGGTCGCCGAGGTGGACGGACGCGTGGCGGCATGGGGGAGCCTGTCCCGGTTTGGAAAGCGCGAGGCCTTTGCCGGCACCGTGGAGAATTCCATCTACGTGCATCCCGACTTCCAACGCCGTGGCCTCGGCCGCGCCTTGCTGGCGGATCAACTGGAGCGCGCCGCCGCCGCCGGACACCACACCATCATCGCCGCCATTTCCGGGGAACAAAACGCCAGTCTGAATCTGCACCTTGCGCACGGCTTCACCCATGCGGGCCGCCTGGTCGAGGCGGGCTGGAAGTTCAATCAATGGCTGGATCTGGTCTATCTTCAAAAAATAATCTGATCCCTTCCTGACAAAGTTTCATTTTGTCAGGGTCGGAGCACCACCCGTCGTGCGAAACATAAAAATGCGGGAGCATCCCTTCCCTAACCTGCGGAACGCGCCGGCGTTTTGAAATTTTCCGGCACCGGCGCGCCCCGCACCGGACTTGACCGCCACCTCCAACCTGTCCACACTTTCGCCCATGAAATGGTCCCTCCAAATCCTGCGTCCGGCACCCGTTACATGCGCCTTCCCGTCCCCGTTTCCGCCGCGGCACATGAACCCGTCCCGGACCTGGGACCTGACCCGGCACTTCACTCTGGCATCGGCGCTGGTCCTGTCCGGCGCGTCCCCGGCCGCCGCCGCGCTCCAACGTTTCGACCTCGGCGGCGGCGCGGCTTTGGAAATGGTGTCCATCCCGAAAGGCACCTTCACCATGGGTTCCCCGGAATCCGAGCCCAGCCGAAACGCCGATGAAGCCCCGCGCGAAGTCACCCTGACACGCGATTTTTTCCTCTCCCGCAGCGTTGTCACCGTCGCCCAATGGAAACGCTTCACCGCGGAAACAGGTTATCGCAGCGAGGCCGAAACCGGCACCAGCGGCGGCTTCGGCTGGAACGGAAACGCCCTCCAGCAACGCCGGGATTTCACCTGGCAAAACCCGGGCTATCCCCAGACGCCCGATCACCCCGCCGTCATCCTGACATGGGACGACACCCAGCCCTATCTGAAATGGCTGACCAAAAAAACCGGCTGGACCTTCTCCCTCCCCACCGAGGCTCAATGGGAATACGCCTGCCGCGCCGGCACCAATAACGCCTGGTGGTCCGGGCCCGATCCCGCCGCCGCCGCCCCCGCCTTTGTCAGCAGGGAATCCTCACAAAACCAGGCCCGCGCCGTCACCACGCTCCGGCCCAATCCCTGGGACCTGCTCATCGGCGGAAATGTCTGGGAATGGTGCGCCGATTTTTACGGACCCTATCAAACCCTCGCCACCACCGACCCCTTCCAAGCCTCCGCTCCGCCCACGGACAAGGCCCGCCGGGTGCTCCGTGGCGGCTCCTGGCTGCGGCCTCTGAAAGACACCCGGTCCGCCTCCCGCTACCGCAACGACCCCAAAAGCCGGAATGCCGATAACGGATTCCGAGTCCTGTCCTTCGGCCATCCTCCCGCCAAACCCCTGCCTCCCCTGGAGCCCGCCGACCCGGCCCCCGGCACCCCTTCCTCACCGATCCAGAATCCGTCAGGAAATCAAGCCGCCCCTCCCGCATCTCCCGCCACGCCGCCCTCCCATCCGAGCAACGGAGCGCCCTGGCCTCCCGGGGGCACGCCTCAGGCAAAGTCAGGATTTCCCTGGCTCCTGAGTCTGCTGGGCTTCGGGTTCATCCTCTTCATCGTCCGCCGCCTGCGCCGTCCCTCGCTCCCTCCCATCCCGGCCTCGCGCATGCAGCCGGACCCGGAACCCGCCCATCCCGCACTCCCACAAGGCCGCCCCTTCACCCTGACACCCGGCACCTTCCTGACAAAACCAGCTCCTGACGGATTCTGGCTGAATGCCGGCTACGCCATGGGCACCTGGCTGAATCTTTCCTGGAACGATGGCTCCGGAATCCAACAACGCCGCATCCAATACGATCCCGGCAACGAAGGCCAATTCATCTACACCGGCACCGCCCCCGAGGACGTCCAGGTCACCCCGGGCGACGACTCCGGAGACTACTCCCAAGGCGGGATCCCACCCATGCCGATGCCCACTGATCCTGACGAAAATTCCGGATTCCTATCAACCATCCGCGACCCCCATCGCGAGTCCAATCGCGAGGCGCGGCGACCGCCCCATCGGCCCTCCGCCTACTGAAGTCCCGCCCGCCGCACGCGCCCATGTGGGGAGCCTTCATCCGGGAAACCGGTTCATCACCCGACGCCCGGCGTCTCCTGGAACGCACCCGGCGCAGCCTCCTCCGCGCCTGGCCGGAATTGGCTATTCAGCATGGTCCCACGCCGCCTTGGCAGGACCTTGCGTCCGCCTTTCCCAGCGGATTTCTGGTCATCGCCGCCGGAGCCTGGTTCCCATTTCCTGACAAGCCGGCCCCGCCCGTGCCCAGTGCCACCGGCCGTCCCGTCCTCGGTTTCGGCCTGGCCCCGGACAGCGCTCCCGCATGGCATGCACTCCGCCGCGGACCGGAATCCAACCATCCTTCCGCTCCGGATTTTCCCCTCTCCTCCACCCAGCTCCCCCCGGTGCTCGGACTGGATGCCGCGGCTTGCCGCAGCTTGGGCGGGGGCACCGCTTTCGATGATTTGCTAGCAAAACACAACCCCCGGGTCATCCACCTGCAGAACCTGGATGTCATGACGGATCCCGGCATCCGGATTTCCCAGGTCATCACCAGCCTCCAATACGGAGGAGCCGAACGGCTCGCCCTGCATCTGCACCACGAACTGGCACTGGCCGGAACAGCTGCCCAGATGATCATCCTCGGAAAACCAGGCCGCCGCCCCTTCCCCACTCCCGCACCATCCGCCGACCTCTCCCATCTGCCCACCGATCCCGAAAGCCGAGCCCATGCCGTCGTCAATGCCGCCGCGCGGTTCGGGTCGGATCTGCTGCACGCGCATCTCCTTTCCGCCGCCGAGCTACAGGCCCTCCAACCCCACGGCATCCCGGTCATCCTGACACTTCATAACACATCCCGCGGCTGGCCCGCCGGCCTTTCCTCCCTCACCGGAAAAGACGTCCGTCTCCTCGCCGCCTGCTCCCTGGAAGTCGCGGCGGATGCCCGCGCCCTGCTTCCCCGACTGCCCGTCCGCACCGCCTGGAACGGCATTGACCTGACAGATTTCCAGCCAGCCTCCGCCACGCCCGCCTCCGTTGCGGATTTCCGCCAAACCCTCGGCCTGCCGCCCGCCGGATTGCTCATCCTGACATTGGCAAATCCCCGCCCGCAAAAACGGTTCGACCGCCTCCCCGCCATCCTCGCCGCCCTGCGGAAGCTGGCCCCGGCGCGGCCGTTCAGGCTTTTGATCGCGGGCGAAGCGGCTTATGGAAACGAGGAAGCCGCCGCCGCCATCGCGGAAACCCGCGTCGCCGCGGACCACTTTAAAGTCGCGGATAACATCATCTGGCACGGCGCTTCGGAGGACGTGCCCGGCCTCCTCGCCGCCGCGGATGTCCTCCTCTCCACCAGCGCCCATGAAGGCCTCAGCCTCGCCCATCTCGAAGCCCTCGCCATGGGTGTGCCCGTGGTCGCGCTGGAAGCCGGCGGCACCGCTGAAACCGCGCACACGGCGGGATCCGCCATGACGGTGCTCCCGCAGGACGCCGGCCCGGAGCAGATCGCCAAAGCGGTTCTAACAGCTTTTCCCAACCCCGCTTCGCGTGAGTCCATCCGTCGTTGTTTTTCCAGCGAAGCCATGGCCCGGCGGTATCGCCAACTCTACCACCGCGCCCTCCATGCCCCTTCCGGACCGGGACAGACCGTTTGGCTGATCACGAATAATTTTGCTATTGGCGGCGCCCAATCCAGCGCCCGCCGGCTCCTGACCTATTGGAAAAATCAAGGAATGACCGTCCGCGCCGCCGTCCTCCAGGAGGAACCCGGCGACCCGACGCCCGGCCGCACCGCGCTTCTGGAAGCCGGCATTCCCGTGCTCATTCTTCCCCGCCTCGGCCCGCACGACGCCGCCGTAACCATCGCCGCGCTTTGGCCACACCTTGATGCCGACCCACCGCGCGCGGTGCTGTTTTGGAATGCCGTCACTTCCTGCAAACTCCTCATCGCCGACGGCCTCCCCAATACGCCGATTTTCGACATCAGCCCTGGCGGAATGTATTTCGAGTCCCTCCATCCCTCCTTTGAAAAACCACGTCCCGATGCCCCGTCCCTGACACCGCGCGACTACGGCCGTCAGCTTTCCGGCATGGTCGTAAAATATGCCAGTGAGGCTCCCATCGCGGCCCGGGCGCTGGGCATTCCCGTCACCGTCATCCCTAACGGAATCGACGTTCCGGAGTTGCCGGTGCCCCTCCGTCCCGGCCCCTGGTCCGCCGCCACGCCCTTCCGGTTCGGCACCGCCGCCAGGCTGCATCCGCAAAAAGACATCAAATCCATCCTGGACGCGTTCCGTCTCGCCCTGCCGGACCTCCCGCCCAGCGAACTTCATATCGCCGGCGGACCGGACGGGCACGATGTGGAATATGTCGCGTTATTGAAAAAACACGCCGAAGGCCTAACAGTCGTCTGGCATGATGAGCTAACGGAACCCGGCGCCCTCCCTCGTTTCCATGGAATGCTGGATGTCTTTGTGATGATATCCAAACCCGCCGGTTGTCCGAATGCCTCCCTCGAAGCCCTCGCCGCCGGATTGCCGGTCATCGCCACGGACTTCGGCGGCGCCTCCGAGCAGGTGCTGGATGAAATCACCGGCCTGCTGGTCCCCACGGACGACACCCCCGCCTTCGCCCGCGCCATGATCCGCCTCGCCACCGATCCCACGCTCCGCGCCACCTGCGCCCTCAACGCCCGACGGCACATTGCCGATCACTTTTCCATGACCCTCATGGCCGGGCGCTATCAAAAGCTGATCAGTTCCCCCGGCGGCGCCACCGTGCCGAAGCCGGAAAAAACCTGACAATTTCCTCCCGCTCCCCGGTGCTCCCGCACGTCCCGCACACCTGCCAGCCCCGCGACCGCCGGCGAAAACCACCGCTTGCCGCCCCCGGAAATCAGGGCAGTCTGCGCATCCGCAATTTTTCCCCTTACCGCTCCTTCAACGCCATGTATCGCACGCACCACTGCTATGAACTCCGCCCCGCCCACATCGGCCAGACCGTGACGCTTGCCGGCTGGGTGAATAGCGTGCGCGACCACCACGGCGTTATTTTTGTCGACCTCCGCGACCGCGAAGGCATCACGCAAATCGTCTTCCGCCCCGAGGAAAATGGCGATGCCGCCGCCCTCAGCCACAAGCTGCGCGACGAGGACGTCATCATGGTCACCGGCCGCATCGACGCCCGCCTCGCCGGCACCGAAAACACAAAAGTCGCCACCGGTGAAATCGAACTCATCGCCGCGGAACTCACCATCCTGAACAAGGCCGACGTGCTGCCTTTCCAGATCGACAAGGAAATCTCCAACGAGGACCTGCGGATGAAATACCGCTACCTCGACCTGCGCCGTCCGCGCATGAACCGCAACATCCGCCTGCGCCACAAAATCACCACGGCCGCCCGCAACTACCTGGACGAAACCGGTTTCATCGAGGTGGAAACGCCCATCCTATCCAACCCGACCCCGGAAGGCGCGCGCGACTTTTTGGTCCCCTCCCGCCTCAGCCCCGGCCGCTTCTACGCCCTGCCCCAAGCTCCGCAGCAGTATAAACAAATGCTGCAGGTCGCCGGCTTGGAAAAGTATTTCCAAATCGCCCGCTGCTTCCGCGACGAGGACCTCCGCGCCGACCGCCAGCCGGAGTTCACACAGATCGATATCGAAGCCTCCTTCATCGGTGAGGAGGACATCTACCCGCTCATCGAGGGCCTGCTCGCCCGCATGTTCAAAGCCGGACTCGACCTGGAAATCCCGCGTCCCTTCCCGCGCATGACCTGGCAGCAAGCCATGGACACCTACGGCAGCGACAAGCCCGACACGCGCTTCGGCATGGAAATCGTGGACCTCGCCAGCGTCTTCGCCAACACGGAGTTCAAGATCTTCCGCAGCGTCCTCGACGGCGGCGGCGTGGTGCGCGCCATCAATGCCAAAGGCTTCGCCGGCATCACCACCGGCCAAATGAACCGCCTGAACGAACTTGCTATACAAGCCGGACTTCCTGTCAAAACCCTCGCCTTTATCAAATGCGAAAACGGTGAATACAAATCCCCGCTTTGGAAGTTCTTCAGCGACTCCGAAAAAGCCGCTATCATCTCCACCCTGGCTATTGAAGAAGGCGATATCGTATTCTTCGTCGCCGGCGCCTGGGAAATGGTCAGCACCGTCCTCGGCCGCACCCGCCTCGACGTCGCGGGCATGATGGAGATCAACAAAGGCAGCACCGCCTTCAACTTCCTCTGG
>JAQGPD010000441.1 GCA_028293305.1 Verrucomicrobiales bacterium
CGCACGGGTTTTCATAAAAGCGCCGCTGCCGAATTTCACGTCCAGCACCAGGCGGTCGAGACCTTCCGCCAGCTTTTTGCTCATGATGCTGGCGGTGATCAGGGCGATGCTGGGGACGGTGCCGGTGACATCGCGGAGGGCGTATAACTTCCGGTCGGCGGGGCAAAGACGCGGCGTTTGTCCGGCCATGAACACGCCCAGACGGCGGATTTGCGACATCATTTCGTCGGTGTCCAATCCAACGCGGAATCCGGTAATGCTCTCCAATTTATCCAAAGTGCCGCCCGTAATTCCAAGTCCCCGCCCTGAAATCATGGGCACCCAAAGTCCGTCGCAGGCCAGCAGGGGCGCCAGCACGAGGGAGGTTTTATCCCCGATGCCGCCAGTGGAATGTTTGTCCACGACGGGCGGCCGGGTGCCCGGCGGGCCGAAGTCCAACACATCGCCGCTGTCCCGCATGGCCCGGGTGAGCGACCACTTTTCCTCCGCATTCATGTCCCGGAAAAAAACCGCCATCGCCAGGGCGCTCCATTGATACTCGGGAATCGTGCCATCCGTTAGTCCGGCCACGAGAAAGTCGATCTCCGGGCCGGTTAGGACGCCGCCGTCGCGTTTCCGCGCGATGAGTGAGGGGACATGCATGGGAGGGTGGAAAGAAAGGAAAGGAAGAAAAGGAAGGTGTGTTGGAAAAGGGAGAAGGGATCACGGGCCTCCGGCCCGTGAGTCAAGTTCAGACTCCGACCGGGTGCCAAGTGGTCCGTGTTTCCGTGAGTTCCAAAAGCCGGTAGGGGCCCGCGGATTTGTCGTGATCCGTCCACGCCAGGTCCCTGGGATAGACGGTGACGCGTTTCAAATTCACGGCGCTGCCGCCCTGGAGAACTGTTGTCAGGGCGGGATCACCGGCGGCGTCCACGATGCTGTCGATATCACGATGCTCGGCGGCAGGGGCGGCCAATTCGGCGCGCTGACCTGTCAGGATATTGACCGCGCCGCCAGGAATGTCCGAGGTGGCCACCGCTTCCGCCAGGCTCATGACCGGCAGTGGCGCGGTATCCGATGCGATCAAAATGACGGTGTTTCCGACAGCGAGGGCATTTCCTATCAAAGTGACCGCGCCCAGCAACGACGGCGCGTCCGGAGCAAAGGCTACCACCACTCCGGCGGGGTCGAGGGTGGAGACATTGAAAAAAGGAGCGGCCACGGGATTCACCGTGCCGAAGACCTGGGAGAGTTTATCCGTCCAGCCGGCCTGATAAACGAGGCGGTCGATGGCATCCGCGACTTCCGCGGTCGCTGCGGCCAAGGTGAGTTGGGTTGAGCGGGCGAGTTCCGCCGCGAAGGCTTCGGCGCGGCCTTCAAACATTTCGGCGAGCCGGTAAAGAATCTGTCCGCGCAGATAGGCGGTGCTTCCGGACCAGCCTGGCAAGGCCCCGCGCGCGGCGGACACGGCGTCGCGCAAATCCTTTTTGGAAGCCCTGGCGTAGTGCGCCAGATGGGAGCCATCGGCCGGCGAGCTGGCTGTGCGGATGCGTCCACTTTCGGGTCGCGGGAATTTTCCACCGACGAAAAGTTTGTAGGTTTTCAAAACGTTCAGTCGGGTGCGGGGCGCGGCGGGCATGGCGGAAAAAGCGGTGGGGTTTTGCCGGAACGTAGGGCGGGTTGGGGAATGGGCAAGTTTTGCGTGGGGGCGGGAGGGAAGGGACGAAAGGGACAAAAGGGAGGGAAGGGACGAAAGGGACAAAAGGGACGAGAAGGACAAAAAGGACCCAAAGGACCCAGCGGCACTTCCCCCGGCGCCACTTCTGGCCGCAGCGTCCTTTCAGTCCCTTCCGTCCCTTTTGTCCCTTTTGTCCTCTTTGTCCTTTTAGTCCCTTTTAGTTAGACTTTTTCAAGGGTGATCACACACTCCAGATGTTTCGTCTGCGGAAACAGGTCAAAAGGCTGGACCTTCAATAACCGGTATCCCGCGTCCAGGCACAGCCGGAGATCGCGCATTTGCGTGGCCGGATTGCACGACACATAAACCACCGTGCGCGGACCGTAGGCGAAGAGTTGTGTCAGGAAAATCTCATCACTGCCCCGGCGTGGCGGGTCGATCAGCACGGCCGTTTCCGCAGCGGGAGTGGTGATGCCGGAGAAAATGCCCTCGGCGCTGCCAGCCACGAAGGTGCAATTTTCCAAGCCATTCCGCGCGGCATTCCGGCCGGCGCGCTCGGCCGCGGTGGCGGCGATTTCCACGCCGGTCACTTTTTCAAATTCCCGCGCGCCAAAGAGGCTGAACAATCCGCTGCCGCAATACGCATCCACCAAAAACCGCGCCCCGCCACTCCGGGCCTCGGTGATGGCGTAGCTGGTGAAGGCCTCCAGGATGAAGGGGTTGTTTTGGAAAAAATCGCCGGCGAGGAACTCGAACTCCAAAGGCCCCACGCGTTCGTGCGCCAGCGCATTGGAATCCGTCATCACGCCTTCCAACGTATCACGCAGCAGCAGGGTCGCGCCCTTTTTATAAGACGCGGATTTTTTCCTGACATTTTCCCGGATGCCCGGAAGCGCGGCATTGATGGCGTCGGTGGCGATCTCACAACGCGGCACGTCAACCAAATCATAGCGACGCCCGGCTTTGAGAAATCCGATTTCCTGCACGCCTGGCGGGAAGAGCGCGGGCTTGGAATCCGGGCGCGATTCGCGCGGGGCTTCGAAGTGCGGGGTGATTTTGGAGCGGTAGGCATACTCCTGCGGCGACCCGATGACCGGGAGCACCTCATGCTCCACTTTGGCCATGTGCTTCAGCAATTCCGCCACTTGCCGGCGTTTCCAATTCAACTGCGCGGCATACGTCAGGTTTTGATATTGGCAGCCGCCGCATTCCCCGAACAAAGGACAGGGAGCCGCAACCCGGTCCGGCGAAGGCACGAGGACCTCCACCAAATCCGCTTCGGAAAAGTTTTTGTCATTCCGGAAAACCCGCGCCTTCACGCGTTCGCCCGGCAGGGCGAAGGCGACCATCACGACCCAGCCGTCCACCCGGCCCAGACCCTGGCCCATGTTGGTCAGGGTGGCGATTTCCAACTCGATCTCCTGATGCCAGGAAAACGGAGTGGGCACAAATTTTTTCGACGGCCGCGACGCCACAGGAGCAAAACTCATGAGGGTTGTTTCCCGCGCCGGGCAATGAGGCTCAGCTTTATGAAAGTGCGCAGCGCCACCAGCACCGTGCATCCCAGCACCACCATGCTCAGCCACTTCGTTTCATCCCCGCCGGAATACGCGCGGCCGGCCACGAAAAACCGCGAGCCCGGCATGGCGATGGTCATGAAGGACAACGCCAGCCCGGCATAAAGCGCCCAGTTCATTTTCCGGTCGGCGCACCAGCCCAAAATCAGCGCCAGCACCGCGGTCACCCCGCAGGAGATGACTCCGGAGACGCCCTTCGGATTCCAACCGAGCTGATGGTCGTGATTGTAAAAACCACTCACCAGGCCCAGGACGAGCAGCATGGCGGCAAACGAATATAATATAGTGGCGACACTTCGGTTCATCCCATCCCCTGCCACCGCCCGCCCCCACCCGCAAGCGCGGGTGCCATCCGCCGTGCGTGATTCCTTTTTTTCTTTTCACGATTCGCCAATTGTCATCCGCCGGATTTCCATCCAAAATGGCGGTCCATGAAAGTCGGTTTCAATCTCCTCCTCTGGACGACTCACTTCGTTGAGTCGCAATTCGATATCCTCACCAAACTCAAAGCCACCGGTTACGATGGCGTGGAGATCCCCATCTTCGACAACAGCGACACGGGTCATTTCAAAAAAATCGGCCAGGCCCTCCGCGACAATGGACTCGAGTCCACCGCCGTGACCGTCTGCCCCGATGAGGAGCACAACGCCATCAGCCCCGTCGCCGCCCACCGCCAGGGCGCGCTCGATCACCTGAAAAAAGTCATCGACTGCGGACACGCCGCCGGCATCAAACTCCTCTGCGGCCCCTACTATCAAGTCCTCGGAAACTTCTCCGGCGCCTTCCCCACCGAAACCGAACTGGAGCACGCCGCCGAGGTCCACCGCCCGCTCGCCGATTACGCGCAGCAAGCCGGCATCACCCTCGCCATCGAAACCCTGAACCGCTTCGAGTCCCATCTCCTCAACACCATGGAGCAGGGCAAAGCCTATGTGAAGCGCGTGAATCACCCTAACTTCGGCACGATGTATGACACTTTCCATGCGAACATCGAGGAGAAAAACCCCCTCGCGGCGCTGAAGGATAATCTGGACGTCATCCGCCACATCCACATTTCCGCCAACGACCGCGGCACCCCCGGCAAGGACCACTGCCCGACCCGCGAAACCATCGCCCTGGCCAAGGCCGGCGGCTATGACGGCTACCTCACCATCGAGGCCTTCGGCGGTTCCCTGCCCGACCTCGCCGCCGCCACCCGCGTCTGGCGCGCCTTCTTCTCCAGCGAGGAGGAAGTCTACACGGACGGCTACGCTTTCATCAAGTCCTGCCTGTAAGCAGCGACTTTTCGGCAGCCTGACGGCGGCCGTCATATCCCGCCCTAGCAAAAAACGGCACTGCTTTCCGGCGGTGCCGTTTTTCATTTTCCAGGACAAGCGCGCCGGCTATGCAACAATTTTGTCAATCCGCCCGCATTGCCACCGTAAGCAATCCGGTGCTGCCTTGTTCCCTTCGCCCGCGGCCGGCGCTCTCCTGCTGCCCGCCGTCCGCGCCCCGGACTCCATCGCCAACTTACACCCCATTCCCCCCATGAAAAAAAACCTGTTATTCCGCTGCCTGCCTTTTCTTGTTTTGTCGCCCGTCTGGGTTCAAGCGATTGAAATCATCGCCCACCGCGGCGCCTCCCACGATGCACCGGAAAATTCCCTCAGCGCCATGAAACTCGCCTGGGAGCAGGGCACCGACGCCGTGGAACTCGACCTCTGGCTTTCCAGCGACGGCAAGCTGGTGGTCTTCCATGACGCCGACACCAAACGTTATGCCGAGCCGCCGGTCCGCAAAATCAAGGACATGACCTGGGACGAATTGAAGGGCTTGGATATCTCCCTCAAAAAAGACAAATACAAAGGCGAGACCATCCCCACCTTGGAGTCCATCCTGGCCACCGTGCCGGACGGGAAACGCATCGTGCTGGAACTCAAGGACGGCCCGGAGCTGATCCCGGAATTGGTCAGGATCATCAAAGCCGCCGGTCTTCCCGCGTCGAAAATGTGTGTGATCAGTTTCAAGGAGGACACCCTTCGCGCCTCCAAAAAAGCCCTGCCGGACCTCCCCCACTTTTTCCTCAAAGGCTACAAAGCCGACCCCAAAACCGGAGCCCTGCCGGAGCTGGCGCCGCTCATCGCTCTTTGCAAGGACGCCGGATTTGAAGGCTTGAATCTGCACTTCGATTGGCCGGTCACTCCCGCCTTCACCGCGCAGGTCAAAGCGGAAAATCTGAAGCTTCTTATTTGGACCGTGGATGATGCGGCGGTCGCCAAAAAACTGGAGGCCGCCGGCGTGGATGCCATCACCACCAACCGTCCCGCCTGGCTGCGGGATCAACTCACAAAAAAGGACTGACCTCCCGCGGGAAGTCAGTCCTTGAACCGCCACCGGACTCACCGGGGCGTGAAACGGCGCGGGCCTACTGCGTCCGTTTCACGCGCCAGAATCTTGCCGTGGCGGAAGGAGTTCCGGTCCATTGGGCCGCATTGCCCGTGGCTGTGACCGTGTTAGGGAGGGTGGACCAGGTGCCGAGATCCGGGGATTCCTGGACTTCATAACGTCCGCCGCCCACCGATTCCCAGCTGAGGGAAACCGTGGCCGGAGTGCCGCCATATTGGAAGTCCGTCACGCGGAATCCCGGGAAGGAGGGAGAGGCCGATGCTGTGGCAAACGTGATGTTATCCAGCATGGTCTGCACCACCGCGCTGCCGGTGCGGCTGCCCGCGATGATCCGGAAATCCTGCGTGGCGATGTCCAGGCCGGGCACGATGAGATTGGTGAATAACACATGGGGAACCGCGGTCCCCGCGACGTCCTCCAACACATCCATCCGCAGCGCAGTGCCGCTTCCGAGGGTGTAGGCGGTCAGCGAAACGCGGTGATACAGTCCGTTATTCAACACAAACGGGGCTTTGATATTCACCAGGGCCGAGCCCGGCGCGCCGGGGCCGGAAATGCGCACGTTGTTGCCTTCGGCGGCGCCATTGTAAATATCGAAGCCGATCATCAATGCGTCCGGAAAACCTCCGCCGGTGCGTGGATCCTCCCACTCGCGGGGTGAGGCACCGGGATTCAATCCGCCAGCCTCCTCATAGCGGGTGACATTGAAAAGTCCGATCCCGAATCCATCCCCCGCCTCGGTCGCGGCGTCGGCGGACATTTGATAGTCGAAGGTCAGGCGCACCGCATTGCCGCGCGCGGCGGTGGTGTCCCAGGCGACGGAATTGTTGGAGTTCACACCGTTGCCGTCATTCTGGGTGAGACGCAGGCCGTTGAAGAATCCCGCACCGCCGGTGTCGAACAATTCAGGCGCATAGAAGCCCGCCGTGTTTGTCAGGGTGTAGTTGGAGTTCAGTGTGTTTCCATCAAAATTCTCGCTCAGCACATTTTGCCAGGACAGCGAAGGCAGGCTCGCGGCATTGGAGGGATCGCTGGCAAAAACGAGTTCGCTGGAGTCCGGAAATCCGTCGTTATCCGTGTCGGCCAGATTGGGATTCGTCCCCGGCTGGGCCGCGCCGGTGAAGGGCAGAGTTGGGTTTTCAATGCCATCGGGAAGACCGTCGCCATCCGTGTCCGCGACGGTGGGATTGGTTCCGGTGTGGGTGGCATCGACCCAGGTGCGGGTATTGGTTTCGCGGTCATCGCGCAGTCCGTCGGCATCGGTGTCGGCCAGCTGGGCGCGTGTGCCCAACTTGAATTCCTGAATATTTGTCAGGGTGTCGCCATCCGGATCCGCATCCTGATCCTTGGTTCCTATCACCGTTCCGTTGAGGGTTTCCCAAGGGTCGGGAAGGCCGTCCTCATCCACGTCCACGGCATAGGTGTAAGTGATATAAAGCTCCGGCCGGGCTTCCTGCAGGGTGGCTCCGGGGAAATAAATCTGCCAGCCATCCGAGCTGCTCATCTGCACATTCAGCCCGTGGTTTGGCTCGCCGGCGGCCCAGGCGCGCACGGCCTGAGTGACATCGAATCCATTGGAGGTGAAGTGATAGAGCCCGTAGCGGGAGTCGAGGATCGGACCGATTTCACCGTCATCGATGGTGGGTCCGTCACCCACGGTTTCCACCGGATCGGTGAGGGCCTTGAAATCGGAAAACGCAGGGAAAGTCGGGGTGTTGGACTCATCCATCGTGAACCACGGCACCAACATTTGATGCACATCCGCCGGGCCCGGGGACACGGCGTTGACGCTGCTGGCGGTGTTGGTGGTGAGGCGCAAAACGGCGCGCTGGATTTCCAGGGTGGGCTTCACCGCGATCTGTCCGGGGTCGGGGCCGAAGAGGCCGTTGAATTGGATGAGCAGCTGGTCATCCGCCGAGGCCGCCGCCGGTCCGTCGAGATATTGAGGAGTGGTCAGGGTATTGCCGTTGGTGGTCACGTTCGCGGGCGTGGTGACGTTGTCGCGCAGCCAGGCGGAGATCACGCCTTCGTAGGTGGCCTGGGTGTCGGGATTGAATTCCCCCTGACGGAACCGCTGGGTCCGCGCGCCGAGCAGGGAGGCCTCCGCCTGCGGCAGATACGTCACCACCAACTTCGGCCGGGCAGCGGCCAGGGCGTTGCTGGAACTGGCGATGGACCACGCATCGGTGCCATTGGCGGGAGTGATCACAAATCCGTTATTCAGTGGTTCCAGGTCCGATCCCAACGCCCAGGCTTGAACGGCCTCGGTGACGTCGACCGAAGCGGATTCCGCCTGGTCAAGCCGCTGCAGAGGCAGGTCCGTGCTGCGGAAAGCGCCCAGCGGACGCTGCGTGTGGCCGTCCCCGAAGTCGGGCCCGCCGAAGCCGGCGTTGTTGCTATAGGAAGCAAAAGTCGATCCCGAAGCCGGGATTTGCAGGGGAAGCCGCAGGACGGAGAGCAGGAAGGCACCGCCGGATTGGGAATCCGCTGCCGTATTGGTCGTGAGCACGACGCTGGCGGAAACGATCTGCGATCCGTATGGAATTTTCCCGGAATCCTCTCCAAAAATATTATCGAAGCGGATGAAGCCGAGAGATCTGAAGAGAAAAAGACTGAACTCAAGACACCCAAGTAGTAGGCCCGATCTCG
>JAQGPD010000644.1 GCA_028293305.1 Verrucomicrobiales bacterium
CCTCAACGGCGGTGGCCTCCTCACCCTCACCGCCGGCCAGCTCACCACCGCGAAGGGCACAAGCTGGGAACAAAAAGGACTGGAACCCAGCTTCCCTTCCTCACGCAAATAGGCGGAATCTGACAGATGGAACCCGAAAGACGGAGGCCGCAACGGATTCGAAAGATGGAAGCGGAAAGTCAAATGGCAGCGAGGGCTAGACCAGTTTAAATATTGATGTGGCTGCCAGACTTCTGGATTTTTAGGCCCGGCGGGCCGGAATCTTTATAGCCGCCGCTACGTGAAAAATGATCTAGCTCCAGAGGAGCGGCCTATTCCACCCCGATGAAGCCAGAGGTCGCTCCGCCGGAGCTAATCTTTACGACTGCGTGTTGGCTACAAAAATTTAAAACCTCTGGGGTCGGACGCGGGCCCCGTCATGATTTAAAATGCTCTAACGGCCCTATTCCATGGGTCCTCGTGTTTACCTGCCAAAATGTCTGCGGCTGATCCACTCAGGATTCGTTAGGCAAAGCGGGCGATCACCTCCGCCTCCCCCAACTGACTGAAGGCGGTCGAAGTTGGACGGATCCCGCGGCCCGCGTGGAATGCATAAGGTCCTGACCCTTTTTTCAATACCGGTTGCGACTGCGGTCCTTCATGCCCTTTCCGATGTAGGGATTCCGATCCAACCGTTCAACAAAGCGCGCGGACTTTGGCATGGGCACTGCCCGGGCCGCATCCGCCAGCGCGGCATTCCCGTGATTCGCGGCCAGCATGCCGGCCCAGACCGGATCATTCATTTTCTCAGCGAAACCGGGCAAATTTCTCTGGGCATCAGTTCCAGTGTCGTTTCCATCTTCCTGGCTTTCAACGGATTGACGATCGTGACCCCGGAAGCGTTCACCTTTGTGCCCTCCACCCGACTCCAGGTTCTGCACGTTCCGCAGACGGTTCGATCCCTTTTGCTGCCACCCGCGCCGGGCGGTGTCCGGGAAGTCGGTCAGAGGATCCGAGAAGAAGCGTTTCAGCATCGTGCTGGCTTGGTGCCACGCTCTGGCCAGGAGAGAATCACCCACCTTGTTTTTGGGGCGGGGACGTGAGTCCGGCGGGGAATCATCCGCCGGAGCCGATGGCCGCTCGGCGATGGCTTGAGCTGTCAGGAAAAGGACTTCCGCGGCGATGATGCCCAGGACGATGTTGGATGTTGTTATTTTTTTCATTCCGATATGCAGTTAAAGACGAATGGCTTTTTTACGTGAAGCCCGTGGAGGCAGGCGTCGCATCACCATTCAGCAAATGCGGTTCCACCGCCCGTCTCCCGGATTCCGCCGCCCGACACCCCTGCAAATTGCCCGTTTCCGCCCCCACCCTCCGCGTTTTGCCGCACCGTCCGCCCGTTACGTGAGGAATCATTGCCTTCCGTCCATACCCCGCTCTGCCACCAAGCGCTCATCGGCATCCATCCGGGGTTCTTCCCTAACGCCGCTGAGGATGGTTTGCAGGCGGAGCTTTATTGGTTGTTGGTCCAGGAATCCACCGCACCGGCAGCGAACACTTTGTTTCCTTGGACCCGGGCTTGGAGATGAGGCCCCCGGTAGCGGGGGCTTGAGGGACGCGCTCAACGGGATTTTGGATCAGGCGCTGCGTTATCAGTTTCCGGCCCATCCGGAGTTTGATGATGCGCTTAAAGTGAGCAAGACGAACGTGGACAAGGTCCTGGAAGTGGTGGCGGATGCGGCCAGCACAAAGGAGCCCGGCATAGTGGTCCCCGATCAAGGATTACGAAAACTGACCCGTCAGATGGCCCATCCGCTGAAGGTGGGGCGCATGGCCGTGGCTGGAGTCCATATCAGTCATAGCTGCATGTGCTATGACCCATGGGCACCACGACCCCATGACCACTTCCAATCAGACGTGCTTGGGTTGACGCTTACGGAGAACGCGCCGCCATCCTCTGCACCTTCATCGAATCCTGCCGCACCAACGGCCTCGATTCCCTCGCCTGGCTGCGGGACGTCCTCACCCGGCTGCCTACCAGCGCCGCCAGCCGGATCCACGAATTCACCCCCGCCGCCTGCGCCAAGGCCGCCCGCCCAACCCCGCGTCAGGCCGCCGCCTGAGCAGCCAGCCGCCGTCCTCTCAAACACAACGGTGCCTTGCGCACCGCTTACGCTAGTGAGGGGTGCAAGTATATAACAATTAAGAAACAGTCACACAATCAACTGTTCATAAGCTTTTGGTGTCATTGCCAATGCGAACTCATTTTTACACCCCGCAGCTGCCGTGAGCGGAGATGGCTACTGTGGACGAACGGAAAATGTGGGCCACGCCGAGGAATCGCCCACATTTTCCAGAAGCAATTTGGCCAAATCAAGCGACTCGGCGATGACGACATGCATATCCAGATACCTGTATGTAGCCAAGCGACCAATAAAAGTCACCCCGCGCTCTTTATCAGCCAGTTCGACATACTTGCCAAGTAGCTCTTTATCATCGGCCAGCCGCAAAGGATAGTATGGGATGTCGTCAGGTTCCGCCAGTTTGCTGAATTCTCTGAAGCATACCGTGGATTCATGTGACTCCCACGGGGCAAAATGCTTGTGTTCACTGATGCGCGTGAATGGAACTGCTTCGTCGCAGTAATTGACCACCGCATTGCCCTGATAATCCCCGGTTTCATCAAATCGCTCGAACACCAGACTCCGATATTGAAGCCTTCCCAAGTGGAAATTAAACCAGGAATCCAGCGGGCCACTGTAAAACACCCAGTCGTAAGCTATCTTATCCGAAGAAGTAAACGGCCGTTCCAGCCACACATCGATAGCCGGGTGCTTCAAAATGTTTTTAATAATTGATGTGTAGCCATCGGTTGGGATACCTTGAAACCGGGAGTTGAAATAATTGTCGTCATAATTGAAGCGAATGGGAAGTCTTTGGAGAATGGAGGCCGGGAGTTTAGTGGGATCCACTCCCCACTGTTTTAAGGTATAACCCCGAAAAAAGTTTTGATACAGATCCTGACCAAGAAATTTCAATGCCTGCTCTTCCAAGTTGCTGGGCTCGTGTATTGAGGCATCGCCTAAGTTCGCTACAAATTGTTTGGCTTCCCTGGGATTAAAGGATTTGCCAAAAAACTGATTGATCGTGAGGAGATTGATGGGGAGGGAAAAAACCCCTCTGGCGGTATGAGCCTTGACTCTGTTTACAAAGGGCTCGAAGGTCCCCCACTTTCGGACGTAATCCCAAACATCCTCGCGGCTTGTGTTGAATATATGCGGACCGTAAGTGTGAAGCATTACGCCGGTTTTATCGTCTCTCTCCGTGTGGCAATTTCCCGCGACATGGGAGCGTTGGTCGTAGACATCCACGCGAAACTCCCCGCTTTCGGCCAACTCCCGGGCAAGCACGGCCCCGGCAAAACCAGCCCCCACAACAGCAATTCTTTTCATATAATAATTAAATACTCTCTTGGTTTATATATTCGTTTCAATCTTTGATCAGTGAAATAAGTTGTGGGGAGCGACACTCGTTGCTCGGTAAATTGTATGAATGGTGCACTTCCCTCCGTCCGTGATAATCCATGTTTAGAATCGAGTCGTCCACGCCTTCATCTATCAAAAAATCCAAAGCGGAGTGCGCAATTTCATTTGGTTCCTTTCGCGCTTTATGTGGTTCCCGGTGTTGATTCATCCTGGATAAAGCGCGGGAGGGCAGAGCCTCCGCAAGGATCAATAGTGGAATATCTCGTTCCCGGCATTCAGATGTGAGTTGATCAGCGATTGTTTGGTTCCTGGAGGTCTCTGTGCGGTCTGGCCAAGCCCCCCCGGACCCAAATGGAGTTACATAAATCATTGCCCAGGGATTCTTCGTTGCGATCATTTTCTCAATCTCCGTCCTGTTATCTGGGGGAGAGTCCGGGATTCTAACGACACATATAGGAATTCCTCTGGTTTTGGAAGCAGTCCGTAATGCAGCGGCAAATGGCTCCTCAGGGTCACATATTAAACAGATTGGTTCCTCCGACGGTTCCCCCGTAACCTCCTCGCCCGGTTCTTCTTCGGATTTAACAGTATCGGTATAAATTATTCTATTGGATCGTTCCCACCAACCAGCCTGATTGACCAAGGGATGAGTATAGTCCCCCTTTAGGGCAAGGCTTTTTACCTGCCGCGCTAAAGCCGTGGGCTGTGGATGGTTGTCGCGCAGACAAAACACTCCCGGCTCATATTGTTGATCGTTGCCTGCCAACAGCGTAGACCAGTTGTGCAGGCCAAGAAGCCCCCACGCGGTTACCGCGCGAATATCAGCTCCGGCTCCGGCTGCCTTTTGAGCCATGCGCCAAGTGTGCATCAGCCACCGCATCTGTTCCTCTCGGGTGCAGCCCAAATGGCATTCCGTGATGGCCAGCGGCGTCCCATACCGGTTCCACGCCTCAATCAGGATACTGTCCAATTTGGCGGTGGGCTGTCCATCCACCCGGATGGACTCAGTGTCGGCATATAACTCAATGCCGTTGCCCCCGTGGCTTGATGGGGGAAACAACTCCAATCGGTGGTCCAGATGGCGATTGCTGGTGACATAATGATTTATGCCGATGATGTCGGGAGGGCACGGATGCTCGGCAAACCAAAGAATCTCCTTTTCGGTTATGCCGGAGGAAAGGAGATAGTCCCAAAGCGGGTGAGGCCTATCCACCATGCCAAACAATAAATCGAGGCTCAGCCAACGCCTGTCGTTCTCAAAGGCAGCCTGCCGGAGCAGCGCGGGTGTGCAGGTCGCCTTTCCCATATCCTCAGTTTGCACAAGCTGAGCTGA
>JAQGPD010000486.1 GCA_028293305.1 Verrucomicrobiales bacterium
CCACTGCGCGGGATCGACCACCCGAAGTCCGGTGTTTGCTAGCAATTCATGGAATTTCGCGGCATCCCGGTGCCGCACCGGCCCCTGGCTGATCACGCCACTCAGTTTTTCCGGGTAGATGGAGGGCTTCATGGGCGCGGGCACCAGCCACAGCGCCACGCCCCGTTCCTTCAAGGACGCTGCGAAATCGCGGATGGGCTCCAGCGGCGGCGCCCAATCCAACAAAGCGGGGTCGCGGGAAACGGAGTGCGGCTCCGGCACCACGGGGCCATATCCTGTCAGGGCCTGCAGCTCCGGCCGGTAGAACAGCCACCCGTCCCGGCCGGGAAAAGTCCGGTCATTTCCACGCTGCAGGATGGCGGTGACGACCTGTTGGGACCATTGCCGCGGGGCTTTGGTGAAGTCCAGCCTGGCAATGCCACTATCAAAGGCCCGGAGCCGCTGTTCGATGGTAAGATCCGGCGTCTCCGAGCCGCTGACCGCCTTGGTGAACTCCCTAGAGGGAAGCCAGCCGGCCTCTCCTTTATTCCATTCCCGGAAATCCTGAAACAAGGGGGGAAGACCAATGAACAGCAAAAAAATGACCACCAGCACCCACGCCGAACGGCGGCTGATGTCCAGGCGTTCAGGCGCGAAGATCTCGCCGGGCGGGGCGGGAATCCGGGGTTCGGAAGGTGGGACTGACATGTGAGGACGTTGAAATGGGATCCCGGCCGGAAAGGCAGGGCGGTTGTTAGAACTGGAAATAAAGGAAAGGACTGAATCCCTGGGCGAACATAAAACCCACGCTGAGGGCAAAGCCGGCAAGGCAGACCGCGACCTTCCGTGCGGTGAGATGTTCCAGGAGCCGGGCGCTGTTGGGAATGGCGAAGACAACCACTGCTCCGGCGGCCAGGATGAGGAGATTTCCGGGGCTCAGAATGATGCCATTCAACAGGTCGGACGCCGCATTGAGCGTCCCGCCCGGATTGAACATGGCTTGGAGATAAATGGACGCCGTGGTGAAATTGTCGGCCCGGAAAAAGACCCACGTCAGCAGCAGCACCACAAAAGTCAGGGCCACCCGGAGCGGACGCGGCAGCGGGCCGTAAAGTGGTTTTTTGCCGCGCCACCGCTCCAGGGCCAGCATGACTCCATGCATGGCGCCCCAGACGAGGAAAGTCCAGGAGGCGCCATGCCAAAGACCGCCGATGATCATGACGGTCAACAGGTTGACATAAGTGCGCGCCGGACCCTTGCGATTACCTCCCAGCGGAATGTAGAGGTAATCCCGCAGAAAAGTGCTTAAGGAAATATGCCAGCGCCGCCAAAATTCCGTGAGGCTGGCCGAGTGATAGGGGGAGTCGAAATTCTCCACAATCCGGAATCCGAACATCCGCCCCAGACCCACGGCCATGTCGCTGTAGGCCGAGAAGTCAAAATAGATTTGAAAGGCGTAAGCCACCACTCCGAGCCATGCCGCCAGCGGCCCCAGGCTGCCCGGCCCGGCATTGAAGGCGGCGTCCGCGATCAGTCCGATGGGGTCGGCCAGCATGATCTTTTTCGAAAAGCCCAGGCTGAATCTGGCCACTCCCATGGCAAAGCCCTCGACATGGTGGGGCCGGTCACTCAGCTGATGGGCTATGCTGCCATACCGCACAATAGGGCCGGCCACCAGGTGGGGATATAAACTGACAAAACAGGCGAAGTGTCCCAGGCTTTTGGCGGGCGGGGCGTGGCCGCGATAAAGGTCGATGCAATAGCTGAGCGATTGGAATACATAAAAGGAAATCCCGACCGGCAGGACAATCCGCTGAATGAAGTCCGGGGTCTGGAACCCCTCGAATCCCAAAGCCGAGGCCACCGCCGACGCGCTGCCCACAGCCCAGCCGGCGTATTTGAAGAAAGCCAGCACCAACAGATTTGAAATGATGCTGAATAACAAACCAAACTTCCGTTGTCCCGGCCCGGCCCCCGGCGCGGTGATGAGCCGCCCGCAATAATAATCCACCACCGTGCCCGCGCCCATCAGCAGGACGAACCAGGGATTCCACCAACTGTAAAACACATAGCTGAATGCCGTGAAAACAAGATGCCGCCAGGGCCGGGGCGTGGCGTAATACGCCGCCAGCGACAGCAGCAGAAAGTAGAAGACAAAAATGGTGGAGGTGAAAACCATGTGACGAGGGGGGCTCCCCGCGAGAACGCACAGGACGACAACAGGTTCCACCGCAAACTGGTCCCTACAGGGCGGTCCACCGGGGACCTGAGGCTGCATTCAGGGTTGATGCTCAAGGACTCCACGGAAGGGCTCCGGACGGAGCGGATTCTTATTCACGCTTCCCAAACCCATTCGATTCCTTCATCATAGCGTTATGAAGATGCCGCACTTTCCGCCAGTCGCCTTTAATGTGTTTGCATTGACTACGGGTTTAATGCTGGCGGCGGGATCGATTTCCTCCGCTGTGGCCGATACGGTGAAAGACCGGGAAGGGGCCTTGAGGGCGGACAAATCCAAACTGGAAAAAGACCCGCGGTGGCATTACAACGACCCCGACAGCGGTTTCAAATTGGCGGCGGCGACCGGGAAACCCCTGCTGGTGGTCGTGCGGTGTGTCCCCTGCCTGGCGTGTGCGGGGATCGATGCGGATGTCCTGGAGGAAAAGGAACTAGCTCCGCTGTTGGACCTTTTTGTTTGCGTCAGGGTCATCAATGCTAACACCTTGGATTTGTCGCGTTTTCAATTTGATTATGACCTGTCGTTTTCCGCCATGATGTTCAACGGCGATGGCACCGTGTATGGGCGCTTCGGCTCGTGGAGTCATCAAAAGGATCCTCTCAACAAGACCACCGCCGGCTTCCGAAAAGCCCTTGAGGCCGCGCTGACGCTGCATGCGTCCTATCCAGGGAACAAGGAGATCCTGGCAGGCAAACAGGGAATCGCTCCCGCATATCGGACGCCGGTGGAATTCCCGGCCTTGTCAGGGACATACGGGGACACGCTCGACTGGGACGGCAAGTTGGTGGCCAGTTGTGTCCATTGCCATATGGTGGGCAATGCTTTCCGCACTTCCTTCCGCGATGCTGGCAAAGCGGTTCCGGCCGAGTGGATCTATCCTCATCCCTCACCGCAAACCGTAGGGGCCCTCCTGGCGGCGGATGACATTGCGCGCATCGAATCCATCGAACCTGACTCGGCGGCGGCGGAGGCTGGTCTGCTCCCCGGCGACCGTTTGCTGGTCTTCAATGGACAGCCTCTGGTCTCCACGGCCGATGTTTCCTGGATCCTGCACCGTGCGCCGGAGTCCGGTCCGTTGCCACTAACTGTGGACCGGGCCGGCCAAAAAGTTGAACTGACCCTGGCCCTGGCAAAAGGTTGGCGCAGCCAATCCGACATCTCCCGCCGTGCCGGCACCTGGTCCATGCGGGCCATGGCGCTCGGCGGACTGCAATTGGAGGAATTGAGCGCCGTGGATCGGGCGCGATCCCTCCTGGGCTCTGGAACGATGGCATTGCGTGTGAAGCATGCGGGTCAATACGGGCCGCATGCCGCCGCCAAAAACGCCGGATTCCAAGTGGGCGATATCCTGACGGAGGTGGACTCCATCAAAGAACACCTGACAGAAGGGGATTTGATAGGCCGGCTGTTGTCAGCCCACCGCCGCGGGGATAGAATTGACTGCCGCGTGATCCGGGGAACCGGCACCCTGACGCTGCAATTGCCACAGCAATAAAACGGAGGGAGTGCGGCCACGCGCCGCGTCCTGCCCGTGCCTCCGCAGGCAAGCCGGTCAAGGCTTGCCGAAAATTTCCACGTCCGCCATCCGGGCCTGTCCATCCACGCCGGGATCGGCAAATCGGATCCTGACAAAACGGGCCGGCGGCGGACCGGCGGGAAGGTCGTAGTCAGTCACGTTGGCGGTGTTGTTTTCCCCGGAGCATATGTCCGTCCACAGAGTCCCGTCCAAGCTGCCCTGAACGGAGAAATCCCGCGTATTCAGGGCAGGATCCAGTCCGGCCGATCCCGCATGGCGCAGGATCAGGCGCGTCAGTATCCGCGCGCCGCCGAAGTCGAATTCCAAGGTCGCATTCTTCCCCTCCACTGAACTCCAGACCGTGGCCGGGGTGCCATCCATCGCCGCCGCGGCCGTTTCGGGTGACTGGCCGGCCGATCCCTTCATGATGGTGCTGCTTGCCAGGCACAGGTTGAAGGGCAGGTTGTTTGCTTCGTTGTAAAGATTGAAATAGTGATCCGCCCTGACAAATTCAATCTTGCCAGGAAATTCCTGCTCCATCGTTTCCTTCAAAGCCACCAGCCGGTCCGCTTTCAGCTCCCCCCACACATCGACCTGATAGGAGTGGAATGCGGCCTCATGGCCATCCCAGCGTTCCAAACGTCGTTTCAATGAGCTGTGTATGTGATCAAAGGAACCCGCGTAGGGAATAGCCAACCGGTCGAAGCGCAGCCTTCCGTTTTCCACGCTCCCAGCCACGGAGGGCACATCACGGAAGTTCTGCACGGTCACGCCATAGAGTTGGCGGCAATTCGCTTCATAGGATTTCCGCTGCATGGGGGTGGCGTCGTCCCAGACTGTCACCGCGCGCAGGCCGGAGCGTTGCAGATAGGTTTCTGTCAGGCGGGCGTAGCCATCCATCCGCGCTGGATCTGTCAGGGAGTCGCCCACCGGAGCCCCTGGTTCTTTGAGCGTGTTGAAAGGCATCATGTATCCCATGCCCGAGGGGCCGGCCACAAAACAATCCAGCGGAGTGGCAGTGAGGTAATAATAATTCAGAATGCCGGGCGCGATGTCCACGAGTCCGGGGGCCATGGTCCAGTTCAGGGCCATCCTGCCGCGGCTTCCCGCCAGGCGGTCCCAATTCCGGCGCATGGCGTGCTGGGTGTATTGGATGTTATCACCATCGCTGATGAAAACCGCCACATACATTTTTTTCTGCAATGCCGGCATTTTGGGAACTACTGGAATGTGGATACGGTGATCCACTCCGGCATACACACTGGCACCATTGAAAAAATCCGCCGGCATGGTGCCGATTCCGAACTCGGATGCGGTGGGAATGCCGGTGCGTTCCGTCGTATACCAACCCAGCGCGATGGCTTCCCCTGCTTTCATATCGGCGAAAAAGCGCCGCAGCATATTGCGCTCCGCGGGATCGGTCGTGTCCAGCCACACCATCGCCTCGCCCGTCGCGGCGGCAATATCGCGGGTATGATGATAGTCTCCCCGCCCGCGTTCATCCAGGGGCTTGGCACTGACAAGGATCCGTTTACCACATTTCGGCCAATAACGATCCAGAAGATATTGATGGATTTCCAAAGCGGTGGTGTGGGGCAGGGAGGTGAGATCCTCCAGCACCGGCAGGGAAATGCCCCGTTCCTTCATCGCGGCGAACACCTCGGCGGTCACCGGGAGGGCGTTGATGAGCCCCGCGGCCGTGGCGGCGAGATTCCGGTAATGCGGACTTTTTTGAGGATCGTATAACACCACTCCGGAGAGCTCCGCGGCATATTTTTCCATGAGTTGGAATTTGTTTTCCCGGTCATAAGCCTGCCCGGCTGTCAAATTCATCCCGGGCGTTTCCAGCCACGTGAACCGGCCCTCCTCCGCGCGGCCGTCGATGAGGAGGACGCGCGGTTTTTTACGGTTCACCCGACCCTGAAACGCCGAAAAAGTGATTTGTTCATCGCTGGTCAGGCCCTGCAGCAACAAGGTGTCCAAGCCTGCGGCGGGGAGGGCGAAGGTCGGGAGCGCCTGGCCTGCGGGCCAATGCAATCCTTCGGCAGGGGTGATGACCGGGGGGTGGGCGGCGTGGCGGTTGGGCAGGACGGGGGCGGCCGAAAGCCGTAATCCGCCAGTCAGGCCGAATACACAAAGCCATAAAGTAAAAGAAGTCAGGGTTCCGCTCATGGATAAAGGGCGCCAACCGCCCTGGCTCCGCCGGAACCGGGGGACGGCGGACTCGTGTGCCGGACCTCCCTTGCCGTTCCATTGGAAGCACCGGCGAAACGGCCTCAAGGTTACGCTGAAAGGAGGTTGATTGTATCAATGAAACTGCCCCAACCACGTCCGGGAGTGGCGGCTGCCTGCATCCTGAGGAAGCTGCGCCTATTTGTTCCAGAACCGGTGCTATTCTGTTCGTTTGTGCGGAAGTATTTCATAATGAATCGCTTATCATGAAATAAGTCTTTGACCTTTTGATTTCTCAATGCTCCTATCCACTCCATGGCTTCCGCTTTTTCATCCCGACGTGGTTTTGTTTTTACGGGAATCACCCTTGCCGGAGCTGTATGTTCCGGGAAGTGGTCAGAGGCCGCCGGACTTCCCGGGCCATTCCCAGGAGAAAACATCTCCCAACAGTTGGTCCGTATTCTTTCACCGCTTTGTCAGGAGGTGATTCCACGGTCGGTGGATGATGTCAGGATGGAAATGGGATGCCGGGTTTCGGATTTGTCAGGGTGGCATACGCTGGCCGGAAGGCTGGGTGAAGGGGCGGGGCGCGTGTGGGCGTCCGCAAATCGTCTTGAGTTCGATTTCAAAGGCCATCGTGTGGGGCTGATCCTGGAGACTGTGTGAGGAACCGCCGGCATTCATGAATCCTATCATCATCATCTCCCCACTTGCCAGGGCCGGCACGACGCTGGTGCAGCGACTGCTGTGCTCGTCTCCGGGCGCTCTTATATTCGGTGATGCTGTCGGTCAGGAAATGGAATTTTTCGCCAAATATGCGCAATTGAAAGCTGCCATGTTTGCCCCGCACGCCGGAATGGTGGGTGGACTGATGAGTGCGGTCATGGCGGGTGACACCGCGCATTTTTTGTCCCCTCTGAGTCCTCTTGCCGCTGCCGGAGGGAGGGCATGGGAGGGGGCGGCAAAGGCCTGGCTGAAAGTTTGTCAGGAGGAGGCCGTGGCTGCCGGCCGGCCGGTGTGGGGGTGGAAGCTGGCGGGGGCGGATCCGCTGTCCTTGCCGGTTCTGTCTGACTGGTTTCCTCAGGCAAAATGGATTTGGGTGGAGAGGGATCCTGCGGACTGCCTGCGATCCGCCAAGGCGGCGGGCATGATTTCCGGTGCTCCGCAGGTCGCGCATTTCGCGGGGCAGGCGGCTGCATTGGTGAGGGCTTTCACGGCAATGGCTGGAAGGGCTTTGGTTATCCGCCATGAGGATCTGGTCGCGCATGGCGTGTCGGTATTGCGGCGGCTGGAGGATTTCACCGGGGCGGCGGACCTCGATGCATCCGTGCTGAATGTCAGGATCAATCAAAGCGGCACGCGTGAAGTTCTGGCACCTGAAAACCTTTCCGATGACGAAACCGAAGCCATGCTGACCGCGGGTCCGCTATTGTTATCCACCTCCACCCGCATGGCTGCATGAAACGGGAACTGCTCCATCGACTTTCGGATTGGATCCGCGGCATTGGCCTGACGGTGCGGGAACAATCCTTGAACGGAACGACGTTTTTGCCCGGCCTGACCATCGGGAACGGGGAGTTGGTGGTGGATCCTGACAAAATCCTCTGGCCCGGCGATCTATTGCATGAGGCCGGTCATCTGGCACTGACGCCGGCGGCGGATCGACCGGCATTGAATGGAAAGTTGACGGTCACTCCCGCGGAGGAGATGGCGGCCATGGCCTGGTCCTATGCGGCGGCGCTGGATGCGGGGGTGGGCGCGGAGGTGGTTTTCCATGAGGGCGGCTATAGAAACGGAGGCAGTCAACTGGCCGCGCAGTATGCCAGCGGATTGCCGCCGGGAGGCCCGGGTGTGCCGATCCTGCAATGGTATGGAATGACCACGGCCTTCCCGCGGATGACCCACTGGCTCAGGCCCGAACCGTCAGCGTCAGCCACGGCGGACGAAGCTGCTGCCTGATTTTTTTCCGCGATTTTATTTCAATAACACATCCAACCCAGCATACCAATGAGCAGTCCACTATTAGCAGAAATAAAAATGTTCGGCGGCAACTTCGCTCCGAGAGGGTATGCCTTCTGTGATGGATCCATCCTATCCATTGCCCAGAATACCGCTCTGTTTTCTTTATTGGGCACGACCTATGGGGGGAACGGCCAGACCACCTTCGCTCTCCCGGATCTGCGTGGCCGGGTGCCGGTCCATGCGGGGGCTTCCACGGGTCCGGGACTGAGCCCGGTGGTGCTGGGGGAAAGTGCGGGGACCGAGTCCATCACGCTGCTGGTCAACAATATGCCCGCGCATACCCATACCAATAACATCAGCGTGGCCCTGCCGTGCAACACCGGTGCCGGAAGCCTGGA
>JAQGPD010000511.1 GCA_028293305.1 Verrucomicrobiales bacterium
CCAGAGCCCCGGTTTTCTCAAAGCCCATTCCGGCCCCCATCCCATCCCAGTCCAATCCCATCCGCTCCCCCCGGGTTCCAACCGCATCGGGGTTGAACCATCGGCAATTGCCACTACTCTGCGCGACTTTTTCCAATCAGTCCCTGATCCTCTATGAATATCTCCGATGCGCTGAGCGCGACTCTCTCCGATGCCGTGAATGACGGAAAACTGCTCGAAAGCAGCCGGACCAATATCCTTGAACTGCTGGCCGGCAGCACCAATCCCGCCTTTCCATCCAGCGTGGAGGAACTCGCCACCGGCGGGCATTGGAAGGAGTTGAATGACCGTTTCTTCAAAAAACTCGCCTTCGGCACCAGTGGTCTGCGCGGGCGGACCATCGGCAAAGTCGTCACCGCCGCCGAGCGCGGATCCGCCGCGGCGGACGCACGTCCGGAGTTGCCCTGCACCGGCACGAATGCCCTGAATTTTTACAATGTCACCCGCGCCACCCGGGGGCTCTGCGCGTTTGTCAGGAAGTATTACGCGGAGAACGGCAAAGCGGGGAAACCCTCCATCGTCTTTAGTCATGACACCCGGTATTTTTCCCGCGAGTTCGCGGAATTCGCCGCCAGGGTCACGGCGCAGAGCGGGGTCGATGCCTATCTTTTCGAGAACTTCCGCCCCACGCCGGAGCTTTCCTTCGCGGTGCGCCAGTTGAATGCCACCGGCGGCGTCATGATCACCGCCAGTCACAATCCGTCGCATGATAACGGTTATAAGGTTTATTTCCAGGATGGCGATCCTATCATCGATCCCGTGGCCACCGGCATTTTGAATGAGGTGAATGCGGTGCAGAGCGACAGCTTCGATCCCGTCCCGGAGGCGGAGCAGGGGAAGGTGATCATGATAGGCAAGGAATTGGATGAAGCGTATTTTGAGCGGCTGAAAGGTGTTATGCTGAATCCGGGACTGTTGGAGAAAGCCCGGGGATTGAAGATCGTTTACACCCCCATCCACGGCACCGGCAGCGTCCACGTGCCGCACCTGCTCAGCTCCCTGGGCTTCAACTATCTGACTGTTCCGGAGCAGGACATTCCGGATGGCCGATTCCCCACCGTGGCCTCGCCCAATCCGGAAAACGCCTCCGCGTTGAAAATGGCCATGGACCTGGCCGACAAGGAGAAAGCGGATATTGTGATCGCTACCGATCCCGACTGCGACCGCATGGGCGTGGCCGTGCGGAATGCCGGCGGGAATCTGCAGCTCATCACCGGAAATCAGATCGGTTCCCTCATGGCTTGGTATCGCACCAAAACCATGTTTGAAATCGGGTGGCTGAACGCGGGCAATAGGAAGAATGCCGCCATAGTCAAAACCTATGTCACCACCCGTCTGCAGGAAGCCGTGGCCCATGCCTATGGTGTGCATGTGGTGAATACCCTGACAGGTTTCAAATACATTGGCGGAAAGTTGGGCAAATACGAGCGGGGCCTGCCTGCGGACATCCAGGCGCGCTACCGCGGCATGAGCGATGAGGAATCCCGCGCGCAGCGTCTGGAGCATAGCAAGTTCTTCATCTTCGGCGGCGAGGAAAGTTATGGTTATATGTGTGTGGACTGGATGCGCGACAAGGATGGCAATGGAGCCGTGCTCATGTTCGCGGAACTCGCCGCCTATGCCGCCAGCCGCGGCATGACCGTGACTGATTTGTTGGATGAGGTTTATCTGGAATACGGATACTTCCACGAGCAGTCCGAGAACATGGTCTTCGAAGGGGCCAGCGGCGCCGCCACCATGAAAAAACTGATGGATTCCTTCTCCGCGTCCCCGCCCAGGGAACTGGCCGGAGTGAAGGTGGCTGCCATGCTGGACTTCGGCACCACCGATATTTTTGATGAGGAGGGCGATCTGGTTCCCAAGGAAAACATGTTCATGCTGACCTTGGAGGACGACCGCCGATTTGTGATCCGTCCGTCCGGAACCGAGCCGAAAATCAAAGTGTATTTCTTCGGCGAGCATCGCCCGGCTGAAGGCAAAAAACTGAATGCGGTGGATCTTCCCCAGATCAAACACGAAACCGCCGCCGGCCTGACGGAACTTTGGAAATTCATCCAGGCGGATGTGGATGCGCGGCTTGCGGAATAAAGCTATAACAGATCCAGGCGGGCCGGCTTTTCCCGGCCGGTCCGCCGCGGCAGCTGATGCTGGCGCTGAGGCTGAGGCTGAGGCTGAGGCTGAGGCTGAGGCTGGTGCTTCCATGCGCCGGCGGTGGATCTGACATTTTTAAGCGGCCATTTGGAATAACGTTTCTCTTCCGTTGGCCGGCTATCTTCCACGTTCCTTTACCTCTTTTCACTTCAATCCACCGATGCGCTCCCCTGCTTGGAAATCACTTGGCGCCGCTGTGCTTGGCGCGGTGTTGCTGGCGGCGGCGTTTCCGCCGTTCGGCGTTTGGCCTTTGGTTTTTTTGGGGCTGGTGCCTTTGTTGTTGGCGGGCTGGGGAGCGGATGGCGTGGGGGAGACTGGAAAGGACAAAAAGGGCTTAAAGGACGTAAAGGACCTAAAGGACGGGACGGCGGTCACGGCGGTCACGGCGGTCACGGCGGTGCGGAAGGGGCGC
>JAQGPD010000520.1 GCA_028293305.1 Verrucomicrobiales bacterium
CCGGAAAACTGATTCCCTGAAAACCGCTCAGAGGACTGAGCGGACTACTCTGAGCGGCTACTCAAAGCATCGGCCTTACTTGAAGCATCAGCTGATACTTTGAGCGGAAGCTTGACCGATTCTTAGGCAAAACCAATTCTCTGGGAACCGCGCAGAGTGGTCCGCTCAGTCCTCTGAGCGGTTACTCAAAGCATTGGCATTACTCAAAGCATTGGCATTACTCAAAGCATCGGCTCTTTTCAACACACCGGCACATTCTCCAATGCACCGGCGGGTGCCTTGACTAGAACCGATTCTCCGGGGAAGCCGATTCTCTGGGAACCGCTCAGAGGACTGAGCGGACTACTCTGCGCGGACGGCTCTCAGCGGCAGAAGAACAGTTCGATCATCAAAATCGCGACGATGTTGACGACTTTGATCATGGGGTTGATGGCGGGGCCGCTGGTGTCTTTGTAGGGGTCGCCGACGGTGTCGCCGGTGACGGCGGCCTTGTGGGCGTCGCTGCCTTTGCCGCCGTGGTGGCCTTCCTCGATGAATTTCTTGGCGTTGTCCCAGGCGCCGCCGCTGGAGGTCATGGCGATGCCGACGAACAATCCGGTGACGATGGTGCCGACGAGCATGCCGCCGAGGGCTTTGGCGCCGAGAGCGGGGATGGCGGCGATGGCGATGACGCCGACGACCGGGAGCAGCGCGGGGAGGATCATTTCGCGGAGGGCGGCTTTGGTGACGATGTCCACGCAGGCGGCGTATTCGGGCTTCTGGGTGCCGTTCATGATGCCGGGATATTTCTCCAGCTGGCGGCGGACCTCGAGGACGACGGCCCCGGCGGCTTTGCCTACGGCGCTCATGCTCCAAGCGGTGAAAAGACAAGGCAGCAGACCGCCCAGGAACATGCCGATGAGGACGATCGGGTCTTTCAGGGAGAAGTCCCAGGTGTGGCCGGTTTTTTTCTCAAGTTCCAGATAGTAGCTGCCGAAAAGGACGAGGGCGGCGACGCCGGCGGAGGCGATGGCGTAGCCTTTGGTGACGGCTTTCATGGTGTTGCCCACGGCGTCCAGGCTGTCGGTGCGCTCGCGGACTTCCTCGGGCAGACCGCTCATCACGGCGATGCCGCCGGCGTTGTCGGTGATGGGGCCGAAGGCGTCCAAAGAAATGATGATGCCGGCCATGCTCAGCATGGACATGACGGCGGTGGCGATGCCGAAGAGGTCGCCCGCCTGGTAGCTGAAGAAGATGGCGGCCACGATGCAAAGGACGGGCAGCGCGGTGGCTTTGTTCCCGACGGCGAGACCGGCGATGATGTTGGTGGCGTGCCCGGTGCGGGAGGCCTCGGCGATGCTCCGGACGGGGCGGTAAGCCGTTGAGGTGTAATAATTTGTGATGATCACGGCCGCTCCGGTCATGAGCAGGCCGACAATGGCGGCTCCATAAATCCCGGTGGAGGTGTAGGTTTTACCGGCGATTTCCAAGGTTTCGGGCAGCAGGCCGGTGGTGGCGGGCCAGTAGAGGACGGCGGATAGAATTCCGGAAACCAGCACTCCTTCCATGAGCACGCGGTCGGCTTTGGCGCTGTTGCTGCGGAGGTTGACATACAAAATGCCGAGCACCGCGCCGATGACGGAGATGCCGCCGATCACAAACGGATAAACAATCGCGCCTTCAGCGGCCGGTCCGCCGCCGAGCTGGAGAAAACCGATCAGCAGCGCGCCGATGAGGCTGACCGCGTAGGTCTCGAAGACGTCCGCCGCCATGCCGGCGCAGTCGCCCACGTTGTCGCCCACGTTGTCGGCGATGGTGGCGGGATTGCGGGGATCGTCCTCATTCAAATTCGACTCCACTTTGCCCACGAGGTCGGCGCCGACGTCCGCGGCTTTCGTGTAAATACCGCCGCCGAGCCGGGCGAAAACGGAAATCAGGCTCGAGCCCAGCGCGAGGCCGACGAGGCTGTCGACCGCGTGCTCGATGCCGTGACCGCGCATGACATTGAAGAAAATGCCGACGCTCAGCAGCGCCAACCCGACCACCAAAAGTCCGGTGACCGCGCCGCCGTTGAAGGCCACGCGCAGGGCCTTGGGTTCGCTCTCGGTCGCGGCCTGGGTGGTGCGGACGTTGGCGAGCACCGCGACGCGCATGCCGATGAACCCGGCGACCAGCGAGCAGACGGCTCCGACCACGAATCCGGCGGGCACGGCCATGCTTTGTTTCCAAACTGCCAGAAGCACCGTGATGATGATGGCGATAATCCCCACCGCGACGAGCTGCCGTTTCAAATAAGCCGCCGCGCCTTCCTGGATGGCTCCCGCGACCTCCGCCATGCGCTCGTTTCCGGCGGGGGCGTTTTTGATTTTGACGATCAGGAAGCCGGCGATGACGAGTCCGAAGACCCCCAGCGCGAGGGCCATTTGGATGCCGTTGTTAAGAAGAAATTCAGACGCGGCGAAAGTGGGGGACATGGGCTGGGATGTTAAAATAAGCCGAAAACGGGAGCGCGAGTCTAGCGTGCCGACCCGGAGGCGCAAGATGCTTTTTCAGGGTGGGCGCCAGCTTTCAGTGAATTTTTGGAAAATGGGAATCGGAATCGGAATCCCATGCAGCGCTTCGGGGACTTCCCTATGCGGGGCCCTTCAGGCCCTTGATTGTCAGTGCATTGAGAGTGCCACCAGCGAAGCGGGCGGAAAGCGGTGTTCCGCTCGCGGTTTTCAGGGCTCGCGGGCCGGGGCGAGCGCCGGGTCGTCGAGGTCCAGGCGGTAGAGCACCTGATTATAATTCCAGCGCGCCGTGACTTCGGGGCGGTTGGCGAACTCCGCCGTGTAGGTGCCTTCAAACAATAAAATCGGCGAACCGTCCGGGGTGAATTCCGGATGCAGGCGGGGATTGTAAAAAGTGTAGTTTTCGTGCGTCAACACTTTCACCGCCTTGCCCCACGGCCCGGTCGGCTGCGGCGCTTCGGCATACCACAACTCGCCGAAATCGGACGGCTTGCCATTCGCCTCCATGAAAACCGTGACCCATTTTCCGCGATGGGCATTCCACGCGATGGACCCGGTGTGCGGCGTGACGGCGCGGCCTCCGCCGGCATTGGTCAGGGTGGCCTGCGGCGTCAGCGGCTCCCAGGTGGAGGCGTCGTCCCAAGCCTCGAAGGTCGCGGGACAGCGGAGCGTCGGGAATGGATTTCCGAAATACACCCACTCCCTGCCCTGAGGGTCTTTCCAGCGCGCGGGATGGCCGCCGGGCTCGGGGGAGCGTTTCGGGGTTTCGGCGGATTTTTTCCAAAGCACGCGGTGCTGCTGGAAGGCGGCCGTCTTATCGTCCCAAAGACAGAGTCCACTTTCATAAGCCTCCAAATAGCCCTGCACCTTGATATAAGTCGCCACCAGCCGATCCTTCCCCGTTTTGTCAGGAAGCGCGGTGTAGCCATCCAGCCAGGTCGGGCCGGCCCCGGGCATTTTGGCCACGCCGCGGGGCAGGTTTTTGGCATCGCGGAAATATTCGAACGAAAGCCCCAGCGGTGGCTCGAACGATTTCAACGGCTGCACCTCCGTCACGGCGCTGGTCATATCAAAAACACCCAGCGGATAGTGAGCGAGACTGGTGTCGCCCCAAGCCCAATACATTTTTCCGTTATAAACCGCATTCTGCACGCTGTCGGAACCCAGCACGCCGCTCTCATCCGGACCGCCCGGCAGGCCGCATTTCAGGCTTTCCGCGAACAATCCAGCCCCGGTCAGGCGGCCGAGCCGTTTGGCGATGATATCGCGTCCGACTTCAATGCGATGCGTTCCGCCGGGCTTGGGCGTGAAGCGCACGCCGCGCATGCCGAACCCATCCGCCGGCACGCTGTAGCCGGGCGAACGCAGGTCCAGCCAGGTTTCGCGGCCCATGAGTTCCGGCAGGTCGAACGCCACGATGCCGGCGTTGTCGCTGATGAATTTCACGCCGTGCGTGGTTTTCAATTCCACCAGCGGCACCGGCCAGCCGGTCGATTTTTCAACGATCTCAATGCGGCACGGCTCCAGCCCCGCCGCCGTGGCGAGTCCGGGAAACACCGCCGCGGCAAGGAGGCAAAAGCGAAGAAGTCCGCCGGTGGCGGAGCGGGAATCAGTCAGGAAATTGATCATGGAGAGATTGATAGGTTAAAACCGGAAGTTGTCAGGCTTCGGAAGCCGTCGTTTGAGTTGCGGCGGCGTTGACCGCTCCGGCGGAAGTGGTCGCCGGCCTATTGGATTTGGGAGCGGGTCGGCTCATGACTTCGCGGAAGCGGGTTTCGTAGTCGGGAAGATTCGTGCCCATGATGCGGTCCCAAATATTGAAATACAAACCGTAATTCCCTTTCAGTTTTTGAAGGGGACCCGCCACAAAAGCCGACCGCGAATCGTTCATTAACCGTTATAATCGGGGCCGCGCCCCATGGCAACCATGGTCATTCGCCCATGTTTCGTTGAGTGCGCTCATAAAAATGTCAGTCGATACAATAATCCGCAGGGTGGGAGAGCACATACTCTCCTACCAGAACGTGGGGGTTCTTTGGGTGTGCCTAAAATGCATCATCGAGCGGCTCGATCTCAGGAATCCGTTCAGTGTAGTCGGTCGGTGCGCTGTAGTAGAACTGTCGGGCCCTGCTGAAGAGCTTGAGGAATTGCTCCGCTCCAATGAAACGCAAATCAGCTTCGGTCTCGTCATCGAACTCGCCCCCACCGTTGGAGAAGAACTGTTCGTGCCCTCCATTGTCAACTTCTGCCTGTAGCCAACAAACAGTATAGATAAGTCTCCAAGGTTGGGGCATAGCGTGAAGCCTCTGGGCAGTAAGGCCCCAGTCGGCACGCCCTCGACCTGCCGTCGAAAGCACCCAGTCATAAAACAAGTCAGCAACCTTCTCGGGGCCAAGATTGGCGATCCAGCGACGTGGAATGAGCGGCAAGCCTGCCTCTGATACTGGCGCCGTGGGGTCAACGATATGCACTTCCGTGGTGCCGAAGGCCTTATCTGGTTCCGACCGGACATCGACGCCTTGGCTCTCCAATTGCGAGACCAAGGCCCACACGTCCAAAACGGGAGAGCCTATGCTGGGGATCTGAGTTTTACGCTTTTTTGGCATCAGGAAAGGTATTTCTTGGCCTAACTCTTCAAGTCACGCGACGGCGAGCGGGAATCGTTGGCAATCCAAAATTATGCCGGGCTGGTTCAACCGAGGCCAGCAAGTTTTCCAGCTCGCCCCAGAATGCCGATACGACCCGCCCCGGGATTTCCGCGTAGTGCGAAGAGACCTCATGGATGTCTTTGGCAAGCTCAGGGTGTCGTATGATTTGCATCCGCTAACGCCCGCAAGCCTGCCAAAATTCCTCTTCGGAAAGCCCTTTGACTCTGCCGGACCGCAGTTGCTCGACCCATCGCAAAGCCTCTTCATCACTGACATAGTGCGGACGGGCATCAAGATCCGCAGGAAGTCAGGAGATAAATCCGCGCGATCAGGCAAATCCAGTTTGGATACCTCTTTCAGCAAAGCGCCGACTTGGGACATGAAGGCAGTGTAACAGGAAAAGGGCAGTGTGCCAGTCCGGATTTTTTGACTAATACCAATTCCAGCTGGGAATCGGTATATTTTCCACCCTGCGTTTCGAGACCGCCACGCATTCAATGGCTGTATGCATCATTCCAAACACAGATCCGGCTGGATTACGCCCAGGGCGTTAGGGATTTCAGCCTGGG
>JAQGPD010000528.1 GCA_028293305.1 Verrucomicrobiales bacterium
TAATTTCCTGTGCTGGCTGGGCGCGGTGTTGATTTCCATCGCCCATTTCGGTCGGACCGATGGCGCGGGGGAGCTGATCAACACCTTCGGCGGCATCGAAAGTGTCTGGGGATATCCCCTGCTGGTCACGGTGCTTTTTGTGGTGGTGCAGCAAATCAATTCCCTTGTGACCGCGCCCCGGATCATCGGCGACGCCACGGGCCTGCATCCTCTGACGGTTATCTTTTCCGTCCTGTTTTGGTCCCTACTCATCGGCGGACTGCTGGGCGCCCTTTTGGCGGTGCCGCTAACCGCTTCGGTCAAGGTTTTGTTCCGTCGTTACATTTGGGAACGCCGGGTCCAGCATCATTTGCCCAACGGATCAGAGCACGAAGGACTGACTGGTTAGGGAATATCAGGCTGTGGCTTTTGACTTTGCGGGAGGTGTGCTCCCGTTAAACCTTTTCCCACCCAACTAAAAACTTTCCCATGTTGGCTGTTATAATCCTCGGGTTCATCCTTGCCGCCGTGTTGGCGGTCTGGGCGGCTGTCGTTGCATTGTCACGGCGCACCCCTCGATGGGTTCGGGTGTTTTATTTTTGCTGCCTCGTCGTCGCGGTCGTGGCAGCCCACTATACAACCTATCATTACGCCTACTTCCTGAACTCAAACACCCAAATTTACGGTTGGCCTGTTTTCGCCGTCATCCTCCAGAGGGACAGTCCAACATCGCCGTGGTTGGATTTTGTCGGTCCAACGACTGTCCTGGCCTACCCGATGAATGTTCTGCTGTTTGTCCTGATCCCCTCCATCGCTTCGCTTGTTTTTGCGCGTAGGGCAAATTCCCGGACGAAAATCCAAAGCGGCGAATCAGCGGAATAAATGCGACGGCGCGTTTGCCATCCATTCTGTCATCGACGATTCCCGCCTTGGGTCGGCTGATGCAAAGTGCGGGTATGATGTCCTCCGAATCAGGATTTTGGCAGATGCGGAAGGAGGAGTCGGTTCCAGATCGTGTAGCCGTCCTCGTTCAGGTGAAGACCGTCCTTGCGGTAGAGTTCCGGACGGAGTTTTCCGTCAGGGGAAAGGAGGGGGGTGGCCAGGTCAAGGTATTCCATTTTGCCGGGTTGGGTGAGGCAGAATTTTTCGATGAGGGCATTCGCTTCTTTTTGGAGCGGCATCAACTTTTGCCGGGCGACGCTGGGTTTGATGGGGATGTAGATGATGCGGCAGTCCGGCAGGGCGGCGTGGATGGTGTCGGCGAATTCCTTGAAGTTGGCGGCGATGACTTCCGCGCTGTTGCCCTTGGCGGAGTCATTGTCCCCTGCATAAAAAACCACGACGCCTGGTTTCAGCGGAATGACGAGGCGGGGGGCAAAGTGGGTGGAATCCGGAATAACGGATCCGCCGAAGCCGCAGTTCACGACGGGGAGGCCGGGGAAACTTTCCTTCAGATTCCACATTCTGATGCTGGAACTTCCGGCGAAAACTATGCCGCCGGGCGCCGGGGGCGAGGCTTTCAGTTTGGCCTCCATTTTGGAGATTTCCGGTTCCCAGCGGGCGAATCCCACAGGTTTTGCGGAAGGCGTGGCGTCCTGGGCGTGCAGTGTCAGGACAGTTAGGAGGATGAGTAGGAGGGGGCGCATGGAATTCAGAATGTCAGGGAAAGCTAATGGGGATACTGGAGCGGCGGGGACGGATTTTCAATGAGTCGGGGCGGATTCAGGGTTTCACCGGAGTGAGGGTGACCAAGCGGACGTCCATGACGGCGGCGGCGGTTTTGGATTGGGGGGTGAGGGTTAGGCGGGTGCGGCCGGCGGGCAGGTCGGCCTCGCCGGCGATGACGGGTTGGAAGTCCTGGAAGCCGGCGGTCTCCAGCACAGTGAAGGGCAGGGTGGTGGTTCCGAGCAAAACGTGGACCAGGCTGCCGCCATTTCCGGGCCCGCAGCCTTGATGCACGGTCACTTTATAACGCCCCGGCGATGGAAGGTCAATGTCCCAGGCGGCCTGGTCCTCTTTCCTGACCCAAAACCCCAGCGTGTTCTTTTTGGGGTTGGGTTCATAGCGCAGCATGGTGCCGATGACTTCCGCGTCGGCCGCGCGGAGCCGCACGGTGCCGTCAGGCGCAGGCTTGGCCAGGTTCCAGGTCGCAAGAGGATCGTAGGCGGGGTTGGGGCCGCCCATGGGCTGGGCGTTCACGGCTTTTTTCCAATCACGGAGCTGGGTCAGAAGTTTGTCAGTGAGCAGAGGCTGGGTGCGGGCGAGATCCTGGGTTTCCGCGGGATCGTCCCGCAGATTGTAAAGCTCCAGATGGTTGTCGTCATAGGACTCCACCAATTTCCAATCGCCCTGGCGGATGCTGCCGGCGGGGAATCCTTTTTGATTGCTGTAGTGGGGATAGTGCCAGAAAAAGCTGTCGCGGGACGGCTTTTTCCCGGTGGTTAGGAAAGCCGAGAGATCGATCCCGTCCGGTGCGGCCGGGTCCTGCGGGGACAGGGGCGGGAGTCCGGCGATAGCGGTTAGGGTTGGAAGGATATCCATGGAAACGACGGGCGTGGTTTCCGTTATTTTGGCGCGGATGCGGCCCGGCCAGCGGATGATGAGCGGCACGCGGGTGCCCCCTTCGTAGAGGCAGCCCTTGCCACCGCGGAGAGGGGCGTTGGTGGTGGCGGGCGTGCGGACGCCCTCTTCGGTGGAGAGGCCGCCATTGTCCGACATGAAAATGACGATGGTGTTTTCTGTCAGGTTGCGGGCGGCGAGGGCATCGAGCAGGCGGCCCGTGCAGTCGTCCAGGGTCTCCATCATGGCCGCGTAGGTGGGGTTGGGGGATTTGTTATACTTTTCCTCCAGCTCCGGTCTCGCGCCGAGGGGGATATGTGGAGTGTTGTGGGCGAGATAGCAAAAAAACGGTTTGTCCCCCGGCTGGGCGGCGATCCATTCGATGGCTTTGGCGGTGAGTGCGTATTCGCCTTTGCCGCCCTCGTCCGGGCCGGGCGCGGTGTTGGCTTTGCCGGGAAAATAGAAATCGAAACCCTGACTTTGCGGGGTGAACGGCGGGGCGCCGAGGTGCCATTTTCCGAAAAGCGCGCTGGTGTATCCGGCGTTTTTCAGGCGTTCCGCGATGGTGATTTCGGCATCCGGGAGTTCCAGATTGATTTGCGGGCGCAGGAGTTTTTGTGAGGGAAGGATGGGTCTGCCTGGAATAAAATCGGTCAGGTGCAGCCGGGCGGGAGCGCGGCCCGTGAGGAGGGCGGCGCGGTTGGCGGAGCAAATCGGCTGGGCGGCGTAAGCCTGGGTGAAGCGGATGCCTTCGGCGGCGAGTTGGTCCAGGCGCGGGGTGTTTTTCCAAGGGGATCCATAACAACCCAGATCGGACCAGCCGAGGTCGTCCGCCAGGATGAGCACCACATTGGGAGGGCGGGTGGCGGACCCCGTCGGCGCGGGCTCCTGGGCGCGGAGCGGGATGGAAACGGCGCAGGCCGCCAGAGCCAGGCTGAACAAGGAAAAGAACTGCGTGGGGGCGGGTCGGCCGGCGCGGCGGGAGGAGGGGCTGGACATGGGAGCAGTATGCATCCGGCGGCGGCTTTCTTGCCAACGCATTTGCGGGTTTGGCGAATCTGCGTTTAGAATCGGCATGTCCCTGTTATCCTCCACCTCACAAACGGCGCTCGACGCGCTGAACCGTTATTACGAAGCCTTCAATGCCGGCGACCACGCGGGGATGATCGCCCTGCTCGCGGACGATGTCGCGCATGACACCAATCAGGGCACGAGGGAGACGGGGAAGGAATTGTTCGCGGCTTTTTTGAAGCGCATGAATCAATGTTATGAGGAGCAGCTCAGCGACCTCGTGCTGTGGGTGGACGGCCATGGGACGCGGG
>JAQGPD010000557.1 GCA_028293305.1 Verrucomicrobiales bacterium
TGCTGCCAGCCGACACCCTCTCCCTGTCAGATTTTCTTGCGTTCCTGAAAAAGCTCCAACCCCGGCTTTACAGCATCGCTTCCAGCCTCATGGCCGTGCCGCACGAGGTGCACCTGACCGTGGCGCAATTGCGTTATGAGTCCCACGGCCGCCCCCGCCACGGGGTGTGCAGCACCTTCCTTGCGGACCGCGTGAACAAGGAAACCGCCGTGCCGGTTTTCATCCAGCCCAGCCATGGATTCAAGCTTCCGGACGACAGCACCAAACCCGTTATCATGGTAGGCCCCGGCACCGGCGTGGCGCCATTCCGTGGATTTTTGCAGGCCCGCAAAGCCTCCGGAGCCCGTGGAAAAAACTGGCTGTTCTTCGGTGAGCAATCCCGCCGCGACAGCTATTTTTACCAGGAGGAATGGGCGGCACTCATCCAGCAGGGCATCCTGCACCGCATGGACACTGCCTTCAGCCGGGACCAGCAACAAAAAATCTACGTCCAACACCGCATGCTGGAAAATGGCGCGGAACTGTTCCGCTGGCTCCAGGAAGGCGCCCATTTTTATGTCTGCGGCGACGCCTCGCGCATGGCTAGGGACGTCGATGCCGCCCTTTTGCAAATCGTCGCCGAACACGGCGGACTGACACCCGACAACGCCAAATCCTACGTGGCGTCGTTGAAGGAAACGAAACGTTATTGCCGCGATGTTTATTGATCGCCCCACCCCCTGACAACATGAGCATCCGACCCGATTCCATCCTTGGCCAAGCCCTGGACCCCGCCCAAAAGCAATACCTGGAAGGCTTTTTCGCCGGCCTCACCCAACAGGGACTGCGGTTCGATCAAGCCGTCCCGGCCCCCGCCGCGCCGCCAGCGCCGGACTACACCGACGAGACCGCGGAGGAACGCATGAAGCGTGAGGAGCACCCCTTGGACAGCTATTACCGCATCAGCCAAAACGCCCTGCACAACGCCGCGCCTGACAAGGAGGACACCTTCCGCTTCAAATGGAACGGCTTGTTCTATCTGAATCCGGTGAAGGACGGATTCATGGCCCGGCTGCGGATTCCGGCGGGCGTTTTGAAAAGCTATCAAGTCCGTGAAATCGCCCGCGCCGCCCGGGATCTGACCAGCGGTTATATCCAAATCACCACCCGCGCCAACCTCCAGCTCCGCGTTATCGAGCCCGCGCAGACTCCGGAATTTTTGTCCCGGATCCAAGGCTGCGGCCTGCATACTCGCGGCGCCGGCGCCGACAATATCCGGAATATCACCACCAATCCGACGGCTGGAATCGATCCCGTCGAATTGATAGACGCGCTGCCATTCGCGCGCGCCATCGGACAACATATTCTCAATCACCGCGAGTTTTACAACCTGCCCCGGAAGTTCAATATCGCCTTCGACGGCGGCGGCCTGACGGGCAGCGTGGAGGACACCAATGACCTTGGGGCGAGGGCAGTGAGGGTCGGAAATGAAGTGTTATTCCGCATCGCCGCCGGCGGGGCCACGGGTCACAAAGCGTTCGCCAAAGACATGGGCGTCCTTATTCCACCGGTGGAAATTGTCGAGGTCCTGCTGGCCATGGTCCGCGTTTTCATCAACAAAGGAAACCGCACCGACCGCAAACGCGCGCGTCTGAAACATCTGTTGGAAACCATGCCGCCGTCCGAATTCCTAACAGCCACCGAGGCGCTGCTCGGCCGTCCGTTGCGGCGCGGCGACGAGGGCCTCGATGCCCCACGCAATGAAGTCCCTCACAGCCACATCGGCATCCATCCTCAAAAGCAGGAGGGCTTGCACTACATCGGAGCCCGGGTGCCCGTAGGCAACCTGACCGCCAAACAGCTCGACCGCCTGGCGGATTTGGCGGACCATTACGGAAACGGTGAAGTGCGGCTCACCGTCTGGCAAAATTTCATCCTGCCAGGAATCTCCGCGGCATGGACGGCCACCGTCGCCAAGGCGCTGACAAAAATCGGTTTTCCCACCACACCCTCACCGGTCGCCGCCGGAGTCATCGCCTGCACGGGAAATCGTTATTGCAAGTTCGCCCAGGCCGACACCAAGGGTCACGCGCTCGCGCTGATCAAGCATCTTGAAAAGCACGTGCCGCTGGATGAACCCGTGAATATCCACTTCACCGGCTGCCCGCATTCCTGCGCGCAGCACTACATGGGCGACATCGGCCTGCTGGGCACGAAGGCCGGAGGCGAGGAAGCCTATCATGTTTTTGTGGGCGGCGGTTTCGGCGACCGCCAGGCCGTCGGGCGACAACTATTCACCGGAATCCGCGCGCCCCAACTCAACGAAACCATCACGACCATCCTCCGCGGCTATCTGAAACACCGCCAGCCCGGCGAAGCCTTCCATGCCTTTACCCAACGGCACGATCTCAACCGCCTCCAACTCATCTTCAACGGCGACGCCTGACCGCGAAACCAACGCCACTCCATCATGAGCGCCCGTCAATTCACCCTGCCCGCCGAGCGTTCCCTCATCGACGATCTGCTGCACGACCAGCAAACCCTAACCGCCGTGGAGCGCTTCAGTTCGCTGCATTCCAAAGGCCGCCTAACCGACCGCTATTCCGCCCTCATGCCTGCCCGCGGTCCGGCCCCGGGGGAGCAATACCGCTTTGAAGTGAATCTGGACGCCTGCACCGGCTGCAAGGCCTGTGTCTCCGCCTGTCATTCCCTCAATGGTCTGGATGATAACGAATCCTTCCGCGACACCGGCCTGATTCTCGCGGATGACTATCAACAAACCGTCACCACCGCCTGCCACCAGTGCGCCGACCCAGCCTGCGCCAACGGCTGTCCGGTCGGGGCCTACGAAAAAGACGCCACCACCGGAATTGTCAGGCATTTGGACGACCAGTGCATCGGCTGCCAATATTGCCTGCTGAAATGTCCCTACGAAGTCCCGAAATACAACGCCCGCCTGGGAATCGTCAGGAAATGCGATATGTGTTCCCAACGCCTCGCGGTCGGCGAAGCCCCGGCCTGCGTGCAGGCCTGCCCCACCAGCGCCATCACCATCCGGCTGGTCGACCCCTCCAAGGAAGCAGCCCGCCTCGTTCCGGGCAGTTTTGATCCTGCCTACACGCGCCCCACCACACGTTATCACACCGCCCGCGGCATCCCGGATTCCACCCGTGCCGCTGACGGGGAAGTGCTCCGGGTGCAGCCCGCGCATTGGCCCTTGGTGGCCATGCTGCTGCTCACCCAGCTGGCCGCGGGATGGTTCCTGGTAGGAATTTCAGACCCCCGGTTTTCCGTCCCGGCCTGCATCGTCCTTCACGTTGGACTGGCCGCCAGCGTGCTGCACCTGGGCCGTCCTTTGGGAGCATGGCGCTTTTTCCTGGGCTTGAAAAAATCATGGATGAGCCGGGAGATCCTGGCATTTTCCCTCCTGTCACCCCCCGCCGCCTGGCTAGCGGCTAACCGGATATTCCCACTGACCGATTGGGCCCACCGTCTAACAGGGCTCGGATTGTTCGAGCCGAAGGGACCCGTCCAATCCGCGCTTCCGTCCCTCACCGCAGGTTTGGCGCTCCTCGCCGTTTTCACCTCCTGCATGATCTATATCGACACCCATCGTTCCTGGTGGCGCCCGGCCCGCACCCTTCCCGCTTTTTTTGCTTCCACCTTGATATCCGGTCTGGCTTTGACCCAGCCCATGGCGGCTTCCATTCTTGGTTTATGCTATTTGCCGGCCATCCTCCTGACAAAAATTGGAAATCGTTATTCCACGCG
>JAQGPD010000565.1 GCA_028293305.1 Verrucomicrobiales bacterium
ATCCTGGAGGTCGATGACGAGCGCGTCCAGGCCGCGGAGGGAATCGGCGGTGGGCCGCAGGCTGGCGACGTGGGGGCCGTAGAGGCTGTGGAGCCTGACGGACTCCGCGCCGTGGCCGGTGGCTTCATGGGCGGCGACGTGGATAAGGTCCTGGGCCTGGCCCATGAGCCCGTGCTCGGGGCCGAATATGGCGGCGAGGGTGACGCCGGGGGCGGCGGAAAAGAGGTCGATCGCGTGGCGGAGTTTCGAGTCCACCGAGGCGGGATGGACGACGAGACCGACTTTTTTTCCACGGAGGGGATCGAAGGATTGGGAGACGAGAACGTCCAAACCGGTGAGGATTCCAAGCATGGGCGAGGGTAGCGCAGGACGGGGCGGAGTCCAGGCGGGAAGTGCATCGGGCGCGGGCTGGACGGGAGGTGGAGCGCGGGCTGGACGGACGCGGAGCGCGGGCTGGGCGGGGGTGGCGCGGAATCGGAACGGCCGCTGGATGCCGGGCAAACCGTGACGAATTTTCCTCTGGGCGACGGAAATCCGGCCTTCGATTAACGATCAGTCAGCCATCACTCCGCAATGACGCGCGGGGCGGGCGGGAGGGCGTCCAGGAAGATTTTTCCGTAACTTTTTGTCAGAACCCGGGGGTCGAGGATGACGGCGATGCCACGGTCTTTCCGCGTGCGGATGAGGCGGCCGATGCCTTGGCGCAGTTTCAGCACAGCTTCCGGGACGGAGTAATCCGAGAAGGGATTTCCGCCATGGTCTTCAATGTATTCGATCCGCGCCGCGGTGAGCGGGTGGTCCGGCACGGCGAAGGGAAGCCGGGTGATGATGACGTTGGACAAGGCCTCGCCGGGCACGTCCACGCCGGTCCAAAAACTTTCCGTGCCGAAGAGCACGCTGCTGACATCCTCCTTGAAATCCTGCAGGAGCTGATGGCGCGGGCGGCCTTTTCCCTGGACGAGCAGTTCCCAGCCTTTTTGCTGAAACCAGCGCTCCATGCGGGAGGCTAGATTTTCCATGAGCTTGTAGCTGGTGAAAAGGACAAAGGCGCGGCCCTGGGATTGCTCCAGGTAATGCTTCACCCATTCCTCCAGGGCGGCGTCATAGCCTGGGGTGTTAGGGTCGGGCATCTGGCGGACGAGGTGGAGCTTCATCTGCTCCTCCCAGTCAAAGGGGCTGCCGATCTGCACGGCGCGCACTTTTTCCGCGCCGCATCGGCGGCGGAAATAACGCAGATTCGGCTCACCCGCGCCGAAGGTCGCACTTGTTAGAATACAGGTTTTGGTGCCACTGAAAAAGATCTGCCGCAGCAGCCCGCTGACATCCACCGGCGCGGCGTGGAGGCTGACATTTCTTTGGTCAATGCCGCTGCGCTCGACCCAATACACATGCCCCGGACGCGCCATGGTGAGGAATTCCTCCAGGCCGGCGCGGGTTTCCGCGAGGCGTCGGCCCATCTCCGCGAGTTCTGTCAGGGAAGCGTCAGGATTTTCCTTGTCATCGGTTAGTTTACGCACGCATTGCACCACATCCAGGAGCGCGCCATGCAGCGTGTTTTCGACCAGACCGGCGGTGCGGACGCGGTATTCGCGGCCGGCGGGGGAGAACTTCGCGGCATCCTTGACGGTTTGGAAAAAACCCTCCACCTGGTCGAGCACCTTGGCGGTGCTGGTGACGCCTTCGGGGCTTTTCGCCTGGGCGAAGAGGCCCTTCTGGGTGCGCGGATTGTAGAGCCGGTTGAGGTCGAAGCGGAGGCTGGATTGGGAAAGATTCAGCCCCAGCTGGCGGGCGGCCGTGTTTTCCAGGGTATGGGCCTCATCCAGAATAACAAAATCATTCGCATATAAAAACCCCTCGCCTTCCGTGCCCATTTCATCCTGTGCGGATAGCAGGGTGAAAAACAAAGTGTGATTTAAAACCAGCACATGAGCCTCCGCGGCGGCGCGTTTGGCGTTCTGGTAATAACAACCGCTGTCCGGCCCGCAGCTGCGCGGCGTGCAGACGTGGGATTCGCTGCACACCTGCGACCAGACATTGGGCGAGGGTGAGAAATTGAGGTCGCTGAGGGTGCCGTCCGTCGTTTCCTGTTTCCATTTCCAAAGCGCGCGCAGCTCGTCGTGCTCGGCGGTGCTGAAAAGGTCGCCCGTGGTGCGCATGGCGCGCGAGAGGCGTTGGGGACAGAGGTAATTTCCGCGGCCTTTCAGCAGGACGGCGGAAAAAGGGGTGGGCAGGAGTTTTTGGACGATGGGGATGTCCTTGGCGATGAGCTGCTCCTGGAGATTGATGGTGTGGGTGGAAATGACGGCCTTCCTCTGCTGGCGCGTGGCGGTCAGGATGGCGGGGAGCAAATACGCGAGGGATTTTCCGACCCCGGTGCCGGCCTCGATGATGACCGGGCGTTTTTTTTCCAAAGCCTGCCCGACTTCGACGGCCATGCGCTGCTGTTCCGCGCGGTATTCAAAATCCGGCGATTTCGACAGCATCCCGGTGAGCGAGAACGCGTCGTGCATTTCCCTGGCCAGCCCGGTGAGCGCGTCCGCCGCGGGCGTGCCAAGGGCGGACAGGCCCCTGGGCGTGTCTTCCATCAATTCCTCGGGCAACCGGCTTTGCACAGCCGCACGGGAACACCGGAGGCGGGAGGCGTCAACGGCATCGCATCGCCGGTGCCTTCATGGGTTGCAGGGTTGCGTGCGAAGGGGAACGGGGATAAAATCCATAATCACGGGGAGCAGCGGAAAATTAGCTGCGAAAACCATTGGAATTTTGACATGGTTGACTATTTACTGCGGAATTATAATTTAGACCATTTTTAACGAAATCGAACCCATGGACCTGACCGGACGCCGCATCGCATTGCTCAAAGGAGGCCCGGGGTCGGAACGGGCTGTTTCATTGGAGACCGCCAAGGGGGTTGCCGAGGCGCTGCGCAGCCTGGGTGCGGAGGTTTTGGAGGTGGATGTGACCGGGGAGGACTTTGAATTTCCGGAGGGGGCGGAGGCGGCTTTCAATGTAATCCACGGGACGTTCGGCGAGGATGGATCGCTTCAGAAAATTTTGGAATCGCGCGGCATCGCCTACACGGGCGCCGGGTCCACGAGCAGCGCGCTGGCTTTTGACAAGGCTCGCAGCAAGGCCGCCTTCATCAATGCCGGCGTTCCCACGGCGGAATATCAGATTCTGACGCTCGCGGGCGCGGGGATTGGCGATGTCTCGATTTCGCTGCCCATGGTGATGAAGCCGCTCTGCGAGGGGTCCAGTGTGGGCGTGCATATTATAATGGAAAGTGGCGGCGTCGATGCGGCGATCACGGACCTGGCGAAGTTCGGCGAGACCGCTCTCGTGGAGCCTTTCATTTCCGGCAAGGAGCTGACGGTGGGCATTTTGGGCGATCAGGTTTTGCCGATTATCCACATCCAGCCGCGCTCGGGCTTCTACGATATTTCCAACAAATACCCTTGGATGGGCGGCACTGGCGGATCCGACTATTTCTGCCCCGCCGACCTGAGCCCGGAAACGACCGCCCGCGTGCAGGCCGCCGCGCTGGCCGCGCACCGCTCGCTGGGGATCGAGGTTTACAGCCGCGTGGATGTGCTGTTGGATGAGGAGGAAATCCCGTGGGTTTTGGAGGTGAACACCATCCCCGGCATGACCTCCACCAGCCTGCTCCCGAAAGCCGCCGCAGCCGTGGGCATCAGTTATCCGGAACTCTGTGCCCGCATCCTGGATCTCTCCCTGGGGATCAACCGCTGAATTGTTATGCTTTTCCGCCAACTCCGCCGCCGCCTGATGGGGAACCACCGGTTCCGCAACAGGGACGCGGAGCACCGCCTCGCTCTCAACGTCCCGCCTTCCCGCAGGGAGGTCGCCATGCGCCAACGCCGTCTGGCCCTCAGCACCGTGAAATGGGTGGTGGGCCTGGCCGTCGCGTTTTGGGCGGTCACCGCCTCCGCCGAGCTCTGGGACCGCGCCTTCCGCAAGAGCACGGCCTACAGCGTCGGGCAGTTCGAACTCGTCACCAACGGCGCCATCACCGCCCCGCAGGTCGCCGCCGTCACCGGTTTGACGCCTGACCAAAATATCACGGATCTGGACCCCGGGAAGCTCCGGCAGGCCCTGCTCACCCTGCCCCAGGTGCGCGAAGCCGCCGTGGAACGCCGCCTCCCCAACCATCTTTCCATCCGCCTGGAGGAACGCCGCCCCTCCGCCTGGCTGGCCTGCACCCGCCAAGGCCTGCGCGCCTACGACTCCCGCGGTCTCCTGCTGGACGCCGAGGGCGTGGTGTTCCCCGCCGGGGTGATGTTGAATGAATACGCCGCGCTCCCGGTCATTTATTGCGCGGACCTCAGCGCCGTCACCCCCGGCCGCCCGGTCGAATACGCGCTCGTCCGCCAGGCGTTGGACCTCATCCAACAAATGCGCCGCCGCACCTGGCCGCAGCCGATGGTCGTGGAACAAATCCACCTCTTCAACCGTTTCACCATCATCGCCCAGATGGACAACGACGCCATCTTCACATTCCACCCGGACGACCTCGAAAAACAACTCGCGCGCCTCCACGCCATCCTCACCAAAGTCGGGCGCTCGAATTCCCGCGTCGCCACGGTGAATCTGCAATTGGAACGGAATATTCCCGTCACTTTCTTCGAGCCTCCCACCCCCACCGCCGCCAAACCCGGTTCCAAACCCGCCTCCGCCACTCCGGTCCGCCGTCCCGCCGCGCGCCGCGCTCCCTAACTCCACCTTTTCCGTTTTCCCTTCCCTTCTTTTTTCCGTCCCTCCTCCATGGCCAAATCCAACATCTTCGTCGGTCTCGAAATCGGCACCCACAAAATCTGCGTGGTGGTGGGCGATGCCAAGGCGGACGGCTCCATCAAAATCCTGGGCGTCGGCCAGGCTCCCTCACGCGGCGTGAGGAAGGGCGAAATCGTGGACTTCGAAACCGCGCAAACCTGCCTTCAGGACGCCCTCGTCCGCGCGGAGGACCGCAGCGACGTCATGGTCCGCAAGGTCTGGCTGGCCATCACCGGCCCGCATTTGGAAAGCGTGAACAACCGCGGCGTGCTCCGCATCCCTGACGATCAAAGCGAAATCACGGAGGATGATATCGAGGAAGTGAAGGAACAGGCCAGCAACGTCGCCATTCCTCCTGACAATATTTTCCTGCACCGCATCATCCGGCACTATTGGGTGGATGGTCAGGAAAAAGTGCAGAATCCGGTCGGCATGCTGGGCCGGAAATTGGAGGCGGACTATCACATCGTCCATGGCATCCGGAACCGCGTGCAAAACACGATCCGTTGCCTGCGCGAGTTTCCCCTGGAAGTCGAGGACGTCGTCTTCGGCCCCATCGCCGCCGCCCAGGTGGTCCTGAACCGCGAGGCCCGCACCCAGGGCGCGCTGCTCATGGACATCGGCGGAGGCACCACCGATTTTGTGCTATACGAGGACGGCGCCATCGCCGCCAGCGGCTCCATCGGAGTCGGCGGCGATCACATCACCAACGACCTGTCCGTGGTGTTGAAAATCCCCCACTCCCGCGCCGAGCGGCTCAAGGTGGAACACGGCAGCGTGCTCCCCGCCGCCGGTGGTTCGGAGGACTATATCCGGTTGGAGGGCGACGCTACTTTTGATGGAGTAAATGTGGACCGCGAAGTGCTCAATGGCGTCATCGCCGCGCGCATGGAGGAGGTTTTCAATCTGGTGAAAAAACGCATCCTCGCCTCCGGCTCCAGCCTCGACCGCGTGGCCGCCGGCATCTTTTTATGTGGCGGCACCAGCCTGCTGCGCGGGCTCGATCAGCTCGCGGAGGACGTCTTCGGCGTCCCCGTCCGCCGCTCCAGTTTCACCCCCATGACCGGCCTCACCAGCAATTTCGAAAGCCCTCAATACGCCACGCCCATCGGCCTCATCCGTTATGCCCAGCGGGTGGAAAGCGAGCGTCCCGCACGCACGCTTTTCCGCCGCATGAAGGATGCCATGGACAGCGTGCTCAGCGGCACCCGGCTGCTATCCTGACAACTCCCCGGAGACCCGGCCTGACAACTTTCCGGACCCCTCCCTGACACTTCCTGACATTTTCCCGAACTCCTCCGCGGCCGCCTTTCCTCCGGCTCCCGCGCCGCCCCGCACTCCATTTCTCCTCAAAAAGAACTCTACCTCAATCCTCAACCCAAGCGTCCCATGATCCAATTCAATCTCGACACCGCCGAAGCCACCTCCGCCTCGGCACCCTTCTCCGTCAGCGTCATCGGGGTCGGTGGATCCGGCACGAATGTCATCGACAAAATGGCCCTCGAAGGCGTGTCCGGCGCGGATCTTGTCAGCATGAACTGCGACGCCCGCGCCTTGAACACCTCCATGGCCGGCACCAAACTCCAGCTCGGCAAATCCCTGACCCAGGGCCTCGGCTGCGGCGGCGATCCGGAGCTCGGCGCGGAGGCCGCCACCGCCTCCCATAACGAAATCCGCGAACTCCTCACCGGCCGCAGCATGGTCTTTCTCTGCGTCGGTCTCGGCGGCGGCACCGGCTCCGGAGCCGCCCCCGTCATCGCGCGCATGGCCCGCGAAGCCGGCGCGTTTGTGGTCGTTTTCGCCACCCTGCCCTTCGCCTTCGAAGGACGCCGCCGCACCAAGCAGGCCGCCGTCGCCCTGCAGGACCTGCGCAAATACGCCAACGCCTTGGTCACTTTTGAAAACGACCGGATGGGCGAACTCGTGGTGCCTAAAAAAGGCGTCCAGGAAGCCTTCGAACTCGCTGACAAAATCATCGGCCAGAGCGTCCGCGCCGTCACCAGCCTCGTCACCCAGCCCGGCCTCATCCACATCGGCATGGATGATCTCATCACCGCGCTCCGCAACACGGACAGCCGATGCCTCTTCGGATTCGGCCAGGCCAAAGGCGAAAACCGCGCGGTGGAAGCTCTCTCCCAAGCGCTCAAGAGCCCGCTCATCGACCGCGGCCAAATGCTCGCCGGCGCACGCAACGTCCTCGTCCACATCTGCGGCGGCACTTCCCTGACACTTTTCGAAATCGAAACCCTCATGCGGGAACTCGGCAAACACGTCCACGAGGACGCGCAGATCCTCTTCGGCGCCGCCACCGATGCCCGCCTCGCGGAAAACCTCAGCGTCACCGTCCTGACGTCCCTCACGAAACCCACCCCCGCCGTTGAAATGCTGCCGGAAGCCGCCGCCATCGCCCCCGCCCTGGCCGCCCCCGCCGCCATCCCCGCAGCTGCCGCTCCCGGTCTTTCGCTTCCCCCCGCCCACGAAGCTCCTAACACCATCGCCGCTGCTCCCGCCCCCGTCGCGGCCGCAGCGGTCGCCGCTGCGCACGTGGCAGCCACCCCGGTTGCCGCTGAATACATCGAACCTGCGGCTGCAACCCCAGTCGCCGCAGCTCCAGTCGCAGCCGCAGCTCCAGTCGCAGCCGTCACCCCGGCTCCGGTCGCCGTGGCAGCTGTTAGACCGGCTGCCGCCGCTGCGGCTCAAGCCATGGCCATGACGACCCAGCCCGTGCCCGCCCCTTATGAAGTGGTGGACGCCGACCTCTTTCCGGAATCGGAAATCCTCACCGCACCCGCGGCCGAACCTATCATGATCGAAGTCCCGGCCGTCCGCAAAGCCGCCCCAGTCCGGCCCATCCCGGTCGCCCAGGCAGCAGCGCCCGCACCCGTGGCGGCAGCCGCCCCTGCCCCCAAGCCCATGCTGGTCCAGCACATTGCCGACGAGGAACCGGAAGCCATTTACGAAGACGGAGAATCCACCGAGCCCACCGGCCACTACCAGCAGGAGGAGGAGGAAACCGCATTCCAAAATGAATACCGGGAAGCCGTGACCGCGGAGGAGGAAGTTCACTATCAAATTGAGGAAACCGAGGAGGCCTACGAGGAAATCGCCGCCGAAATCCCCGAGCCGGAACCCGTTGCCCCTCCCGTCCCGGAGCGACTCATCCGCATCGAGCGCCTGCCCGCCCCCGTGCAGCGCCAGGCCCCCGCTCCCCAGCGCCCCGCCGCCACTCCTGCCCCGCGCCAACCGGAAACATCACCCGCCAGCCGCCGTTTTGTCCTGACGGATATCATCAAACGCGACCCAAAACCCGCCGCCCCCGCTCCACAACCCGCCATGGAGTATGAGCCCGAGGACGAGGCGGAATCCGCCCCTCCCATCCGTCAGGCCCCCGCTCCGGCACCCGTGGCCCGTCGCGCCCCGGATTTTGACCGCGTCACCCCCATCCGCCCCATCCCCGCCGGCCGCCAAGCCACACCCACCCCGGCCACC
>JAQGPD010000584.1 GCA_028293305.1 Verrucomicrobiales bacterium
GGCGGGCTGGTTTGGTGGGGCGGTAGGGAAAGGACAAAAAGGACAAAAGGGACAAAAGGGACTTTTGCGCCGGGTGGGGTGGGGTATAGGTGATGGCTTGGAGAATGGCTTCCCCGGTGGCGGGGGAGGTTAGGGCTTCCGGGTGGCTGTCCGGGAAGGCGGCGATGGCGTCGAGGATGGCGTGGCGGACGGAGATGGCGAGCATCAGCGGGGGTTCGCCGACGGCTTTGGTGCCGTGGACGGTGCCGGGGTGCGCGGCGTTTGTCAGGAACTCCACGCGGAAATCCGGCGGGCAATCGCCGATGGCGGGGATTTTATAAGTGTCCGGCGAGTGGGTCAGGAGCCGGCCCTGGTTGTCCCAGGAAAGTTTTTCCATGGTCAGCCAGCCCATGCCCTGGATGAAGGCGCCCTCGATTTGGCCGCGGTCGATGCCGGAGTTCAGGGAGTCGCCGACATCATGCAAAATGTCCACGCGGCGCAGTTGGCAGGCTCCGCTGAAGCCATCGATTTCCACCTCCGACACCGCGGCGCCGCAGGCAAAATAAAAGAAAGGGCGGCCCGTGCCCGTGGTGCGGTCCCAGCCGATTTCCGGCGTGGCGTAGGAGCCGGTGGCGGCCAGGGGGATGCGCGAAAGATAGGCGCGGAAGATGAGTTCCGGGAAATCGATAGTGTGAGGGCCGTCCGAAACGGTGTTGTTATCAAATGCCGGGATGGCGTCCGGGTTTGTCGATTTCAGCAGTGTTCTGGCCAGGGGAATCAGGCGCTCCTTGAGCGTCAGGCAGGCATTGCGGACGGCGGCTCCATTAAGGTCCGTTCCGCTGGAGGCGGCGGTGGGGGAAGTGTTGGGGACCTTGTCCGTGCGGGTGGGCATGAGGCGGACGCGGTCGGGGGTGAGGCCCAGCTCCCGGCAGACGATGGTTTGGATTTTGGTGTGCAGGCCCTGGCCCATTTCCGTGCCTCCGTGATTCACCTGCACGGTGCCGTCCTGGTAGATCAGGACCAGCGCTCCGGCCTGGTTCAGATGTGTCAGGGTGAAGGAAATGCCGAACTTCACCGGCGTCATCGCGAGGCCGCGTTTCCGGTCGGGATGGGCGGCATTCCAAGTCTCGATTCCGCGGCGGCGGTTTGTCAGGGAAGCGCTTTCCGCGAGTTCGTTCCAAATTCGTGGAATGCGCTGATCCCCAACGTCCTGACCATAATGCGTGGTATTGGTTCCGCCTTCGCCTTGGTATAGATTCCGCTGCCTGACAAGTTCCGGCGGGAGGCCGCAGTTCCGGGCGATGCGGTGGATGATTTCCTCCATGATAAGCATGCCCTGCGGGCCGCCGAAGCCTCGGAAGGCGGTGTTGCTGGAAAGGTGGGTTTTCGCCACGCGGCCGGTCACCTCCATGGCCGGAATGTGATAGGCGTTGTCGTGGTGGAGCAGGGCGCGGTCGGTGATGGCCGTGGACAGATCGAGCGCCCAGCCACCGTCGGAAACCAGTGAGGATTTTACCGCCAGCAGACGCCCCTCGGCATCGTGGCCGGCTTCGAAGGTGGCCAGGAACGGATGGCGGTGTCCTGACAATTGCATGTCCTGATCGCGGTTGAAGCGGACGCGCACCGGGCGGCCGGTTTTCATGGCGGCCAGGGCGGCGAAGGCGGCGGGGGTGTTGCCCTGGGTTTCCTTACCACCGAAACCTCCGCCCATGCGTGGGCTTTCGACGGAAATGAGGTTTCGTGGGAGGTGCAGGACATGGGCGACGACGGCCTGGATCTCGCTGGGATGCTGGGTGCTGGAAATGATATGCAGGCTGCCGTCGTCGCCGGGGATGGCGCGGGCGGCGTGGGTCTCCAGGTAAAAGTGCTCCTGTCCTCCCGGATGGAATTCACCGGAAATCCGGAACGGCGCGGCGGTTAGAGCGGCATCGGCATCGCCCCGGCGGATGATCGCGGGATCGGTGTGATAACTGTTATTCTGGATCGCGGCCTGGACTGTGGTCCAAGCGGGCAGGGGCTCGTAGGTGACCACCACGGCGGCGGCGGCGGCGCGGCATTGGGCCTCGGTTTCGCCCACGACCAGGGCGACCGGATGGCCGTGGAAACTGACCACCTGGTCGGCCAGGAGGATTTCATCCTGACGAACGGCGCCGACGTCATTGAGTCCGGGAATGTCCTCGGCCAGGAGCACCGCGTGGATGCCGGGCATGGTCCGCGCGGCGGCGGCATCGCGTGTCAGGATGCGGGCGTGGGCGTGTGGCGATCCGACCGGCCAGGCGGTGAGTTCCGCATGTGCGGGGGGAAAATCATCCGTGTAGCGCGCGGTGCCCGTGACGTGCAGCCGGGCGCTTTCGTGGGGGTCGGGAAGTGATAGAACCGGTGGGGGTTCCGGCAGCGGCGCGGGGTCCGGCCGCCATGGGGGATCGCTGAAAAACCGCCGCAGCATGCCGCCGATGAGACTGCGGCGGTAGGCGGCGGAACCGCGGACATCGCTCAGCGGAGTGAACTCCGTCAGGGCCGTGCCGGCCGCCCGCACCAGCGTTTCCGCCGACCATGGGCGGCCCAGAAGAGCGGCTTCCGTGAGGGGCGCGCGGGTGGGGGTGGCGGCGACTCCGCCGAACGCGATTCTTGCCAGGGTGATGGTGCCGGCGGCATCCGTCTCCACGTGGAAAGCGCCGGAGACAGTGCTGATATCCATTTCCAGCCGGCGGGAGACTTTGTAAAACTGCGTGTGCGATTGGCCTTCCGGAGCGGTGGGCAGCGGGATCCGGACGGCTTGAATGACCTCGTGCGGGAGGAGGGCGGATTTCCGATAGGATACAAAAAAGTCCGATACGGAAACGGTGCGGATTCCCTCTTCTGAGGCGAGGATGACGGAGGCATTCAAGGCCATGAGCACGGGCGCGCTGTCGCCGATGGGGGAGGCGGTGGCGAGGTTTCCGCCGAGGGTGGCGCGGTTGCGGATGAGGCGCGAACCGAAGAGCCATAACATTTTCGCGAGAGCCGGAAAATCCGGTCCGGCGGCGTCGGCGATTTTTGTCAGGGGGACGGCGGCACCCATGGTCCAGGCGTCCGCGTTTTTTTCCAGAACATGGAGTTCCGGCACGGCGTCGGTGGAGATCCAGCCTTGGAATGTCAGGAACTTTTTTGTGATATCTAGACCCGTTTCCGTGGCCCCGGCGACGAGTCGGAGGTGGGGATTTTCGCGCTGGAGGCGGAGCAGTTCCGCGAGGGAATCCGGGCGGTGGAACCGGTCGGAGGAGAAGGCGGGGAGTTTGTCAGGAAGCGTGGCGGCTTCGCTTCCCGCCGCGGGGCGGCCGGGGTGGTGGAGGGCCTCGCGGGCGGCGTCCTGGATGGGGCGGTAGCCGGTGCAGCGGCAGAGATTTCCTGACAATTGTTCCGTGAGGGCGGCCTGGCTTTGGAGATCGGTCCGATGCCAGGCTTCATACAGGGAGCAGACGATGCCGGGGGTGCAATAACCACATTGCGATCCGTGGTGGCGCACCATGCTTTCCTGGATGGGATGGAGGGCGGCGGGTGTGCCCACGCCTTCGGCGGTGATGATTTCCCGGCCTTGCAGGGTGAGGGCGGGGACGAGGCAGGAATTGATAGCGCGCCACGCCGGACGGCCCTCCGCATCGCGGTCCAGCATGGCCACCGCGCAGGCGCCGCAGTCGCCTTCCGCGCAGCCTTCCTTGGCGCCGGTGAGGCCGGAGCGGCGCAGGAGCTGGAGGAGCGTGAGGTTGGGGTCCGGCGGCGGACCGGACCACGGGCGGCGGTTCAATGTCAGGGTGAAGTCCATGCCTTGAAAGTGCTAGTCCGGGGTGGGCGCCGGTGCGGGTGGTGGTGCCGGCGACTGGATGAGGGAGAGCGGCGCGCCGGAGGTCCGGTTGAAAAGGGTGAGGATTTCCGCGAGGATGCTGACGGCGATTTCCGCCGGATGGTCGGCGCCGAGATCGAGGCCGAGCGGCGCGCGGAGTTGGGAAAAGTCGTCCGGTTTGAAGCCTTCCGCCAGCAATTCATCGCGGACGCGGCGGACTTTCCGCTGGCTGCCGATCATGCCCAGATAGCCGAATCCGGGACGCCGCAGGGCAGCGGCGAGGGCATCGCGGTCGAGTTGATAGTTCCGGCTGATGAGGACCAGGGCGTCGTCGGATTGCCAGGATTTTCCGGAGATGAATGCGGGCGCGTCCGGCCGGTGGAGCGCGAGGTCGGCGGGAAAGTTTTCGAGCTCCTCCGCGCGGTCGTCGATCACGGTGACGTGCCAGCCGCAGGTGGTCGCGAGGGCGGCGAGGGCGCGTGAGCAATGGCCGGCGCCGACGAGGGTTAGGGCGGGCGGCGGATTTTGGGGCTCGATGAGCACGGTGACCTCGCCGCCGCAGACCGCGCCGAAGGAATCCGGCGAGGCCTCGTGGAGCGGGTAGGTTTTTAAAAGCGGCGGGCTGTGGCGGGGCAGGGCGAGGGCATCGGCGAGGACAAGGGATTCGAATTTTCCGCCGCCGATTGTGCCGCTGGCCGCACCGTTGGGATAGACGATCATTTTGGCTCCGGCACGACGCGGGACGGAACCCGTGGTGGCGGCCAGAGTGATGAGAAAACAGGGCCTGCGCTGGAGCCGGGCGGATTTAAGTTCTTCCAGAAGCGGTCCGGTCATGGAGGGGGTGATTCCTGATGGGGAGTGATGGTGCAAGAAAATTCGGTCGGTGTTTTCAGGGAAAAGGAGCGGCGCGGGCTGGGGAGCCTGCCTGGGAAAGCGGAAAACGGGCCATGCGGTGGGGGCGCTGCGAGCTTGCATTTGGGCGTCTTCTCCCGATGATGCGGCATGAAACGATTCCTTGCCTGCCTGCTTTTATTCATGACGCTGTTTTCCGGGAGCCTGATGGCCGCCGGGAAAAACAAAGGTCCCTTCATCGCCATCCATCCCGAAGGGTCCGAGGACGAAGGGCAACGCATGGTGCGGCCGGATGAGCAGGGCGGGGAGCGGCGGTTTTTCCGGATTTCCCCGGAGGTGAGCGGGCGGCATTTCTCGGGCTATACGGCGTTCCTGGCGGAGGATGGGCTGACTTATGGTGCGGCGCTTTACTTGAATGACGAGGGCACGCGGGCGGTGCAAATCATGTGTTCCACCTTCAATGGCAAGCTGGGCCGCATTATTGTGAATGGACGTCCGGTGGACACCCTGCGCATCGACCGCCCGCCGACCGACCGCCGGATCATCATCTGGAGCGGGCTGACGAAGGAGGATTTGAAGGCTTTCGACAAAAGTGGGAAATTGAAGCGCGTCGGCGGCGAAGTGCCGCAGTAGGCTGAACCGCGATTGTCCCATGCCCGGTATGAAATCCACTCAGGGATCGCTCCGATTCAC
>JAQGPD010000588.1 GCA_028293305.1 Verrucomicrobiales bacterium
GGTCCTCCGCCGCGCTCCGGCTGCTCACTACACTTTCGGAGAACCACCGCGAGGAGCACGCATTCTACGATTCCCTCAAAGCCGGCATCCGTCATAACCGCCTGCAACTCATAGAGCTCCTTCGACTCGCCGGATTCTCCCGAAGCGCGTGGTTGGAACTGGCCGCCAAAAGCGTCGCCACCCTCGCCCAGTTGAGATTCAAGGCCTCGGGTCTCCGCACCGGCCATCTTGGTTTATTGGAAGCCCTTGAGGCACTGGAGCTTGGCGTCCAAGGCCAGTGTTTGCTTTGGAAAACCCTGAAACCACTGTCCGCCGGAATCCCCGCATGGCGTGAGATTGACTTTGATGCCCTTCTCACCGCTGCGGACTCCCAGAAAAAATCCCTTGAGGAACACCGGTTTCAAGCCGGCATGGCCGCCCTGACATCGACCGAGCGCTGAAATCAAAATCCCCCCACCCCTCCTCCGGCCCCCCCACCGGAGGAGGGGTTTTTTGTGCACCCGACGCAAAGCCGCTGCGGCAAAGTTTCGCTTTTCCTCCTCTGAAAGATCAACCATGGGCGGATTTCCCACTCATTCCCGCTCCGGACTACCGCTTTCCCTTTGCAAAATGCCCGGACGGCACAGAAGGAGAAAAAGACCGCAACATTTGTTCAACAATCCTTGATTTTTCAGTCATTTCAACCGACAACCTAAATTACAACCATGTCAGCCCTCAGCATCAAAAAAATCATTGGCCGTGAAATCATCGACTCCCGCGGGAATCCCACCGTGGAAGTCGACGTTCTGCTGGAAGGCGGAGCCCTCGGCCGCGCCGCCGTCCCCAGCGGCGCCTCCACCGGCGAACACGAAGCCTGGGAACTCCGCGACGGAGACAAATCCCGTTTCCTCGGCAAAGGCGTCCAGAAAGCCGTGAAAAGCGTCAACGACGTCATCGCCCCCGCCCTCCTTGGCAAATGCGCCACCGCTCAAAACCTCCTCGACGGCATCATGCTCGGCCTGGACGGATCCCCTAACAAGGCCAACCTCGGCGCCAACGCCATCCTCGGCGTCTCCCTCGCCATCGCCAAAGCCGCCGCCGCCGGCCTGAATCTTCCCCTTTATAAATACCTCGGCGGCCCCAACGCCAAGGTCCTCCCCGTCCCGATGATGAACATCATCAACGGCGGCGCCCATTCGGACGCCCCGATCGACTTCCAGGAATTCATGGTCATGCCGAAAGGCGCCCCGACTTTCAAGGAAGCCATCCGCTACGGCGCTGAAATCTTCCACTCCCTCAAAAAAGTCCTCCACGACCGCGGCCTCAGCACCGCCGTGGGTGACGAAGGCGGCTTCGCCCCGACCCTGAAGAGCGCCGACGACGCCCTCGCCGTCATCGCCGAAGCCGTGGACAAAGCCGGTTACAAACTCGGCGAGCAGATCTTCATCGCCCTCGACTGCGCCGCCTCCGAATTCTACAACAAGGAAAAGAACGCCTACGTCTTCAAAAAATCCGACGGATCCATCAAATCCGGCGCTGAAATCGTCGACTACTACGCCGACCTCCAGAAACGTTATCCCATCATTTCCATCGAGGACGGCTGCGCCGAAAACGACTGGGCCACCTGGAAGCTCCTCACCGACAAAATCGGCAAAACCACCCAGCTCGTCGGCGACGACCTGTTCGTCACCAACGTCAAGTTCCTCCAAAAAGGCATCGACACCGGCACCGCCAACTCCATCCTCGTCAAGGTGAACCAGATCGGTTCCCTCACCGAAACCCTGGACAGCGTGGAACTCGCCCAGACCCATGGCTACACCGCCGTCCTCAGCCACCGCTCCGGCGAAACCGAGGACAGCACCATCGCCGACCTCGCCGTCGCCACCAACTGCGGCCAGATCAAGACCGGCTCCATGAGCCGCTCGGACCGGATCGCCAAATACAACCAACTCCTCCGCATCGAGCAGGAACTTGGTGAAAGCGCCGTCTACGGCGGCAAAATGAAACATTGATCGGTGGAAAGTTATTAGTTATCAAGTTATTGGTTATCAGGATCCGGGCCAGACCACACCCACCTCGCCCCCTGATAACCAATAACTGATAACCAATAACTTTCCCCTCCCCCCTCCCCCCTCCCCCCTCCTCTTCCCTCAAAAAACACCATGGCCCGCCAAGTCATCGACGAACTGGACGAACCCCAGACCATCTGGTCCACGGTCAGCCGTTTCGCCGGGCTGGGGTGCCTGCTGTTGATGATCTGCATCATCTCAGTCCCTTTTTTCCCCCGCTTCCGGGACTATCGCCTCCTCAATGAGGAAGGCCGCGAAGTCGCCGCCCGCCGGGACAAACTCAAGGCCCAGCTCGACGACAAGGAAGCCCAGCTGAACCTTATCGAGAAAGACCCCCAATACCTCGAACTCAAGGCCCGCGACCACCTCGACCTCTGCAAGGAAGGCGAATATATCTTCCGATTTGAGGAGAAAAAGTAAGCCGCCAGCGCGAGCGATCCATTCCGCAAGTCAGGTCTCTCAAAAATAACGGGGCCAGGCAGTAAACGCGATTCAAGTCCAACAAAACCTCCACTGTGGCGGCCAAACGGCGGCCAAGCGCAGCTGGAGTCGTAGGCAGTCCCCCCGCTTCAAGCGCAGTGCTCATTTTCAGCATTTTGCGGGTGACTCACCTTCGATAACAAACCAGCATCCGCGCGCTGACTTCCCTCCATTTCCTAACCGGAAAACCGGCCGGTGCGCAGGAAACGGTTCACATCCTCCAGCGCCTGGCGGTTTTTCGGCATGGCCGTGTGCGAGGTTTTGACGATCCGGAAATCCGACATTCCATCCAACCGTCCGCTGGAAACCGGCACCACGCCATCATCCGGACCTTTGATGAACACTGAAAGCATCGGGAACCATCCCGACTGGTTGCCCATCAACACTCCGGGCGCGTAATCCACCGCTTCCGGCTGATTCAGCACCCCGTTTTGCCGGCAATATTTCTTACTGCACGCCGTGGCCGCGGGACTGATCATCCGGGCCAGAGGCTTCCACCGGAGCGCATCCGCCAAAGGCGTCCCCTGATTCGGCGCCGCCAATAGAACCACCCGGCCCAGGCGGGAGGGCCTTTCCTCCGAAAGGTATTCCCGGACCACCAAGGCGCCCATGGAATGCGCCACAATGTGAATTTTCTTTTTCGGGTCCGTGCATTCCTCCGCGATCACCTGCGCCAACCACTCCGCCGCATCGCAAGTCGCCGCCACCTTCCGGGACGGATAGCGCACATTGATGGTCTCAAATCCCTTCTCATTCAAAAAGCCCGCCGTGGGCTGCAAAGTATCCCGGAACCAGTCCAACCCATGCACCAGAACCACATAATCGCCCCGGCCCGGCAAATGATCCGCACCAAAGGGAGCCGCCTGCAAAGGCCTCGCCGCCAGCATGATAGCAGACATGCACAGAAAAACCAAAAATCGCATCGCCGCCCATAACCTTCTTTTCTCCCCCGCGCCAGCCCAAAACGTGGTCGGTGCGGGACACTGCACCGGATTGAAGCCTGGGACCCGCACCCCGGTTTTATCCACCTGCTGGACGGCGTGTCCGGGGCACTGGACGGGAACGTTTCACCTTTGCAATGCTTTCGCACGATAGACATGGGGCGTCAGACCGGTCGCTTTTTTGAATCGATTGCTGAATGCGCTCTGATCATTGAATCCACACTTGAGCGCGATTTCCGAGAGGCTCAGCCCGGAGTGGGAAAGATCGGCAATGGCGGCGTGGATGCGCGTTTCGATGATGTATTGCTGAATGGTCCGGCCGAAAACCCGGTGGAAAATCCGTTGCAACTGCCGCTCGGAAAATCCCGCGTGACGGGCAATATCCCTCACCATCAAAGGCTCGCCCAAATTCGCCCGGATGTGGTCGGCGGCGGCACCCACCGGCCCCAGATGGGCGAAGCGTTTTTCGCGTATGTCCAGATTTTGCAAAATCCCCATCACTCCGACCACCTCCCCGCTGCGGTTTTTCAATGGATATTTGCTGGTGGAAATCCATTCCCGGCCACCCCGGGGATTGAACCACATTTCCACCAAATTCACTCGAGCCATCCCATGCCGGAGCACCCATTCGTCGTCTGCGCGGAACTTCAGGGCCAGCTCCATTGGTAAATATTCCTCCGGAAGTCTCCCAATCACCTCCCGCTCATCCGTGAAGCCCATGCGCCCCAGCGATTCCGGACTGATCGCCACCACCCGGCTGTCACGGTCCTTCACGATATAAAAAATCCCCGGCAGTTCATCAAAGGGATGCAGCAGCGCCCGTATGGACAGGTCATCCAGGCTTGGCTCGTCCAGCAGGATTGCTGCATTGTTTTCGCTGCGCGTCATAAATGGGAACTGGACAGTGTAATGAGGGCAGCAATTCCACGAAGGTCCGTATTTTGCAAAAGATTGTCGGGGTCCTGCAAGATTCATTTTTCCAGGGTGCTACAGTCGCGTTATTCTTCTGTAACCCCCCGCAACCCATGGCCACCTTCCGTCCCCCCTCCTCCCCCCGCCGGCTCATACCTTCCAGCTTGCTTGCCGCCGCCTTTATTTTCAGCCACCC
>JAQGPD010000592.1 GCA_028293305.1 Verrucomicrobiales bacterium
ACGACCACCGTGTCGCCCGACACTGATACCGAGTATCCAAACCCGTCGAGAGCTCCGGCGTTGCTCGCCTTGAGGTAGGCCTGCTGCATCCACACCGACCCGCTGCGCGTGAAAACGTAGGCCGCCCCGGAGGAAACGGACAAATTGTTCGCTTGGTTGCCATTGATGCCGACCGCATTACTGTCCTCCTGAGGCGCCCCTACGACCACCGTGTCGCCCGACACTGATACCGAGTATCCAAAGTGGTCAGCCTCTCCGGTGTTGCTCGCCTTTAGATAGGCCTGCTGGGCGATTGGATCAACAGTGATCGGATACTTCGCCTCCGCATCATCGACCACCACGCCAATGGAAGGGCTGCCTGCCACACCTTCCACAAAGCGCACATCCACCGTGTAGCCGTCCGCGTCCCACGCTTTGAGGCCGCCGTAAGTCAGCGCCGCGCCGCCGGATGCATTCTGGAACCCGAGGCTGCCTCCATCCGGTGAAACCTGCGGGCGAAGGCCACCACGCACCTTGAAATCCAGACGCACCGGGCCATTTGGGCCAGCACGTTCCGGGCGATTGGCCAAGGTCCAACCCTGTTCCAGCCCCTTGGCGTCATTGACGAACCACTCGGTAAGTCCATCCGCCCTGGCGTAGCTGATCCTTCCCGCTTCTTGCCGCACCCCAATTGCCTCCCCGTATCCCACCAACTCCAAACCCCATGTCCAGCCTCCCACATCAGGCGTCACGGTAAATCCATGGCGGTCAAATCTCGTCAGCCACTGTTGCCCCGGATTGCGCGCCTGCCACCCATCGCCGACAGGCTGAAAGGCATGGCGACCCGCATCGTAGGCTGCGCGGATGCTTTGCCAATCAGACCTCGGCAACCCTTCCGGCGCCCGATCCGGTGAGAGAGTCTTGTGTCCATTCGCCTCCAAAGTGCGGGCGTGTCCGCAAATGTTGAAGGTGGCGGCGATAAAAATCGCGAAGCAAAACAGGCGCGTATTCATGGCGGGCGGGAAGGGGTCAGGAAGTGGTCAGAGTGCCTTTGGGCCTCACTTATAACATTCAAGGCTCCGGGTCTGCAAGAATTTTGTTATTCCGGTCGGATGCGGCACCACTGCCACCCCCAGGTAGGAAAATTCGATTGTGCGGAAGATGAGCAGACGGCTTGGCACTTGGAAGACCTTTGCGCTGTGGGGAAACTCTCCTTTTGGGTGCGGAACCCCGTCAGAAAAGAAGCGCCTCCTTCTTCCATCAAGCTGCCCTCAGGGCGAAGGCTCGGGGCGACTAATACCAATTCCACAAGGATATAGGTATTTTGGCAAAGCCGGCACCGCACAGCCTTTTATATTGAGCGGCTTCCTGTGGCCACGAAAGCAACTGACCGCATAGCGGTCACGGAAGGTGGCCATGGGATTTATCCCATGGTATCCAAGGAAAAAGCCTGTGCGTCACGTAGTGACGGCGGAAAAGATCCGTGCGGGAATTACCGATTATCAGCTGGAATAGGTATAAGGCAAATGGCATCTTCGACGGGGTTGTTAGCGATGTCCACGCCGCCGTCCTCCATGAACACTGGACTGGGGCCAGAGGTTGAGGGGGTAGGCGATGGCCGCATCCGTCGGCAACTCCAAACGTTTCAGACTCCGGCGGGTTCCGGTTCCGCCGGTTGGTCCATGGCGGCCTCGGTTTCGGCGGCGCGCTGGGCGGCGGCTTCGCCTTTGCCGTCGGATTCCGGCGTGGCCTCGGCGGCTTCGGCGGCGGTGGCTTCGGGCGGGGCGACGTATTGATCCCGGGGGCGCTCGACCTCCGCGCTGAGCTTCATGCCGACCGGCTTGCTGACGCCGAATTCCTCCATGGTCACGCCGTATAACACATCCGCGCGGCGCATGGTGCGTTTGTTATGCGTCACGATGACGAATTGGCTTTTCTCGATGAATTTATCCAACATCTTGAGGAAGCGGCCGATGTTCGACTCGTCGAGCGGGGCGTCGAGTTCGTCCAGAATACAGAACGGGCTGGGCTTCACCATGTAGATGGAGAAGAGCAGGGCGACGGCGGTCATGGAGCGCTCCCCACCGGAAAGCAGGGTGATGCTGGTGGGTTTTTTGCCGGGCGGTTTGGCGATGACTTCGATGCCGGACTCAAGGGGATCCTCCTCATTCACCAGGATCAGGTCCGCCTGGCCGGCGTTGCCGAAGAGTTCCTTGAAGGTGTTGCGGAAGTTATCGCGGACTTGATAGAAGGTGTCGGCAAAGCGCTTCTTGGTTTCCGTGTTGATGCGCTGAATAACGGCCAGGAGTTCGACCTTGGCTTTGGCGAGATCGTCGTTTTCGTTTTGCAGGAAGTTGTGGCGTTCCTCCAATTCCTCGTATTCCTGGATCGCGTCCAGGTTCACCGGACCCATGGCGTCGAGGCGTTGTTTGAGTTCCGTGACGGTCGATTCCACGAATTCCCAATCCGGACCTTCCTCCAGGAGCGCGGCCATTTCCGGGTCCAGGCAAATCTCCGGTTCATCGGGCGTGGGCTCTTCGGCGGCCGCGAACTCGGCGATGGGCGCGGGGGCCGGGGCTTCTTCTTCAGCGTCGGATGGTGCTTCGGAATCGGCGGATTCGGTGAGGCCCTCCGATTCGGATGTCAGGACGGTTTTGTCCGGAATAACGGTTTCGGATTCTATCAACTCCACTGCTTCAGCCGGGGATTCCGGAACGGCAACGCCCGAAGCCATTTCCCCGGCAACCGGTTCCTTTTCAAAAAGCGCGCGGCGGTCGGCGCGGCGGCGCGGGAATTTCTGATTCTGAATAGCGGTTAGTAAAGCGTGGATGTCCTGCTCGAAAGTGGTCAGGTCGATGCGATAGCGCTCCAGGGCATAGGCCGCGAGATTTTCCATGCGCAGGCCGATGCGTTCCACCCGAACTTCCTCTTTGCCGCGCTGATCGGAAAAACGGGCGATTTCGCGGCGGATTTCCGACAAGCCGGCTTCCCGGTGCGTGACGGATTCCATCAGCGCGTTCCGGTCGTCCATGCGGGTTTCGCCCAGCATGGAAAGCTCCTCCAACTGCGAGCGGCCGCCGGCGACCTCCTCCTGGAGGTGCTCATTTTCCTCAATGGCCGCGCGGATGCGTTCGTGATAGGATTCGATCTCGCGTTTCCGGCGGGCAATGACCTCGCTGAGTTCGCGGAGGCGGGAATCCATGGGCGCGCGTTGTTCATTCAGCGCCTGCTCGGCGCGCTGCTCCACGGCCAGGGCGGTGCGGAGTTCGCCCAGCAATTCCGAGGCGTCCGCCTCATTCCTCGCGGCCGAGTCCAGCGCGGCTTCGAGTTGTGAGGCCTCCTCCTGACGGGATTCCAGTTCCTCCTGGGCGCGGGCGCGGCGGGCGGTGGCCTCGTCCATCTTGCGGGAGAGAGCGTCCTGACGTTTTCCAAGTTCCGCCTGCTCCCAGGACAGGCCTTCGAGTTTGTTGGCGAATTGTTGGAGTTCGCGCGCGATGAGCGTGAGTTGGCCGGTCAGGGTGTTGCTGGCGGCGCGGCGGATTTGCAGGATCTCGCGTTGTTCATCCAGCTGCACCTTGTTAGTCCGGAGCGCGTCCTGACGGGAAATCTGCTCGGCTTCCAACGCGGCGAGTTCCAGCTCCAGGCGGACGACTTCGGATTCCAAGTCGTTCAATTCAACCTGACGTTGCAGGATGCTGCCCGCCTTGTCCTTGGAAACGCCGCCGCGCATTGCGCCTTCGCTGGAAATGAATTCGCCCGAGAGCGTGGCGAACGCGACTTCCGGATGATCGCGTTTCAGCCGGACGGCAGTCGCGAGATCGGGGACAATAAGCACATTGGCCAGAAGTTGATGCACCAGGGGACGGACGGAGTCGCGCACTTTCACCTTGTCCAAAGCCCAGGTCACCGCGCCGTCGGGCAGGGTGAGCATTTGGGTTTCACTGGTTTGGCGGAGCAGGTCCTCGGGAAGAATCACCGCCTCGCCCAACTGGTTTTGTGTCAGGACATCGATGATATTTTCCGCCAGGATCGTGTTGGCGACGAGGACGGCGTGGAGGCTGGTGCCGAGCGAGGCCTCGACGGCGGGGATGAATTCGCGTTCCACCTCCAAAAATCCTGACAACAAACCGCGGGTGCCGCTTTTGAAAAATTCCGGATTGGTCAGGCCCTTCAGCACCGCCTGGGTGCCTTTTTCCAAGCCCTCGCCTTCGGCCAGGAGTTGACGCAACACCTGGGCGCGGCTGGCGCGCCCGCTGTGGAGCCGGGCGCTGGCTTGCAGGCGTTTGACGGTGGATTCCAGTTCGATTTCCGAAGCCTGGAGTTCGCGTTCGCGTTGGGAAAGAAGGAGTTCGTGACTTTCCACCTCGTGTTTCAAGTCCTCCAGCTGGGCCTTCGTGGAGGCCTCCTCCTGCAGCTTGGATTCGCGCTCCGCGTGGAGATTGTCCACGTCCCGCTGCAGTTGTTCCTGGCGGGTGCGGTCGGCGGATTCCTGGCCTTGGTGGCTGGCGATTTCCGCCTGGGAGGAAATGATGATGCCTTCCGAATGGTGCATCGACTGCCGGGCCTCGCGGAGCGTGCGCTCGATGCGGCCGCGTTCCTCGCGGGCGGCGGCGGTGATGCGGCTGTGTTCCTCGATTTGCTCCTTTTGGCTGGCGATGTTTTCGCGGATGGAAATCAGGGCGGAATCCGCGGATTTAAGTTCCTCCTCCTGATTGAGCAGGCGTTGCTCGCTGGACGCCACATCGCCGGAGTTTTGAGCGATGAGGTTTTCGAGCTCGCGCTGGCGTTCCTTGTTGAAACCCATGCGGCTGTCCGCGGCCTGGATTTGGTTTTGGCGCTCGTTCAGTTGGTGGCGCAGATTGGAAAGCTGCATGTCCACTTCCCGGAGTTCCATGCGGTCCGCCGCGACCTGCACCTCGTCATCGTGGATGCGGTTTTCCAATTCCGCCTGGCGCTGGCGGAGGCTGGCGGTGCTGGTCTCCAGCTCCGATTTTTCCGCCGACATTTCGTGGAAGCGCTTGTAGCTCAGGTGGGAATCCAGAATGAGCACGTCCTCGTGGAGTTCCTGGTATTTGCGCGCCTTGGTCGCCTGGCGGTGCATCGACCCCATCTGGCGCTTCATTTCCACCAGCACGTCCGTGACGCGAAGCAGGTTGGCCTCGGTGTATTCCAGCTTGCGGAGCGCTTCTTTTTTCTCGGCCTTGCTCTTGGTGATCCCGGCGGCTTCCTCGAAGACCTGCCGCCGGTCCTCCGGCTTGGCGCTCAGGAGCATATCAATTTTGCCCTGCTCCATGATCGAGTAGGCGCTGCGGCCCACGCCCGTGTCCATGAACATCTTGTTGATGTCCTTGAGGCGGCAGGTGTTGCCGTTCATTTCATACTCGCTCTTCCCGTCGCGGTAAACGCGGCGGGTGATGCAAATCTCGTTGAAATCCACGCCCAGGCTGGACTCGCAGTCCGAAAAAGTAAGGCTGACTTCCGCCATGCTGTGCGGCTTGCGCTTGTCCGTTCCATTGAAAATGACGTCCGCCATTTCCCCTCCGCGCAGCGCCTTGGCGGAGGTCTCGCCCAAGGCCCATCGCACCCCATCCACGACATTCGATTTTCCGCAACCATTCGGCCCCACAATGCCCGTCACTCCCGAGTGAAAATCGATCTTGGTCTTATCGGCAAAAGACTTGAAGCCGTGGAGTTCGAGGCACTTGAGACGCATATTGAAGGTGTCTTAACGATTAAGATGCGCGAAGTTTTTTTAAAGCCGCACACCGCCCTATGATGATCGATTACGCTGTTTTCACAAGCGCTTTTCTGAGTCTCTATCTATATCTAGTGGGTGTCGCGGTCTCGACCACTAGGGAGTGGAATATGGAAATTGCGGTAAGCCACAGGCTTGAATGAGGAAACTCCCTGCAATTTTAAAAATACGAAGTTGTCCTGATGGTTTTGATTGCCCGGCGCGGGCAAATTTTTCTACTCCCTGATCGCTGCGGACCACCCATCGGTGGTGCGGCGGAAGGTTTCGTCCGTCATGGGCAGAAAGGTTTTTTGTTCCGGGATCCATTCCCACCGGACGATGTTGATAGTATCGCCGGTGGTGCGGATAACGTTGAAGGAGTTCGCCTGGCCGCGTCCGCGGGTGGAGGTGGAAGTGCCGGAGGAGACGAGCAGCGCGGAGTAGCCGGGGATCTTAAAGCGGGTGGTGGAGGAGCCGGTGTGCCCGATGTGGAAATGGCCGGCGAGGAGGAGGTCGACCCGGCAATGCGCCAGAACCTCCATGGCCCTGCGGGCGCCGCCCACGATGCGGCCTTCGTCCAGGCCGGGTGGGAGATCGAAGGGATGATGCGTGACCACGATCTTGACAGCGCCATGCGCGCGGTCGCAGAAGCGTTGTTTCAAGGAGGTGATCTGGCCCCGGTTGATGCGGCCGTCCTTGATGGTTAGGGATCGCGCGGTGTTGATGCCAGCGACGGATATTTCCTCGTCTTCATGCAGGGGCGCGAGGTCGGGCGTGATGTAACGGCGGTAGCGGCGGAGGCGCTGGACAAAGCGGCCATACAGATTGTAGAGAGGGACATCGTGGTTCCCCGGCACCACCAGGAGAGGGAAGGGAATGGCGTCCAGAAAGGCGCGGGCCTCCAAAAATTCCGTGACGTGGGCGCGCTGGGTAAGGTCGCCGGAAATGGCCACGAGGTCAGGCTCGGCGGCGCGGATGCACTCCAGCAGCGGCTTCGGAATGTCAGGATCCGTGCGGCCGAAATGGAGGTCGGAAAGGTGAATGATGGTGCGCATTCAAAAACCTCCTTTCACGGGTCCCAACGTGGCGGGAGTGGTGGAGGTTGTTATGGCTGGATGGGGGATTTGAACACTGATCATGGGGTGATCCGTCGGGGGGGAACGCATCCTGCCGCATGACGGGGGAGGGATCAAGCGGGGTCGAGAAGAAGTGGAACAGGTTCCTCTTCAAAAAGTTGCGTAATATTTGAAGATTTCCCCGAGCCGTGCGGATATTCTGGAAACCACCTTTTCCCCATGCAAAACCCACCTGTGCCGGAAGCGACCTCTGACGATTTCAGCCGGACGCGGCGCAGCCTGCTGGTGCGGATGAAGAGTGAGGATAACCAAAAGGGCTGGCGGGATTTCATGGAGAAATACGGCCGCTTCATTTACGGCATGGCGCGCAAGTCGGGCTTCACCCAGGAGGAGGCGGAGGATGTGATGCAGGATACCCTGGTGAGTGTGGCGCGGAAGATTCCGGATTTCCACTATCAAGGTGGAAGGGGCTCGTTCAAGGCGTGGCTGGTGATGATAGTGAAGTCGCGCATCATCGACCATTTGAGGAAAAAATACCGACGGCTTCCCTCGCTGGGCGGCGCCGCGGCGGGGGAGGACGGGACGCGAATGGAGGAGCGGATTGCGCAGGAGGAGGATGCCCTGAGTCATGAGTCCATGTGGGCGGCGGAGTGGGAGCACTATGTGTTGGAAACGGCGCTGGCGCGGGTGAAGGACAGCTTGCCGGCCAAACATTTCCTGGCATTCCGCATGTGCACGCAGCAGCAGAAAAGCCCGGCGGAAGTGGCGAAGGCGCTGGGGCTTTCCCTGCCGATGGTTTATCTGATCCGGCATCGCGCGGGCCGGCGGGTGGCGACTGAAATCGAGCAACTGAGGGAAGGCAAATGACCGCCGACGTCACAGAACCGGCAGCGGGCGGACCTGTGGAGGTGCGCGGCGCGGTGCGTATTCCGGATCATGAATTGCTGCGGGTGATCGGACGTGGGAGTTATGGTGAGGTTTGGGAGGCGCGGAATGTGATGGGCACGCCGCGGGCGGTGAAAATCGTGCGGCGGCATGACTTCGATTTCGGGCGGCCCTTCGAGCGGGAGTTGGAGGGGATCATGCGTTATGAGCCGATTTCCCGCAGTCACGCGGGACTGGTGCAGGTGCTGCATGTGGGCATGGGCCAGGACAATGAGTATTTTTACTATGTGATGGAATTGGGGGATCCTGACGAGGCGGATAATCCGATAGGCTATGTGCCCAAAACCCTGCGTGGCGAAACCCGGCGGCTGGGAGCGCTGCCGGTGGAGCAATGCGTGGAAACAGGCATCGCGTTGGCATCCGGCCTGGGGCATCTGCATCGTAATGGCTTGGTTCACAGGGATGTAAAGCCGGCCAACATCATCTACGTGAACGGCGCGCCGAAGCTGGCGGACGTGGGATTGGTGGCCTTCATGAGCGATACCCGCAGCATGGTCGGAACCGAGGGCTATCTGGCTCCTGACGGATCGGGACAGCCGCGGAGCGATATCTACAGTTTGGGAAAAGTATTGTATGAATGCATCACCGGACTGGACCGCCAACAATTTCCGGATGTGCCGGATTCCTGGGGTTCCTCCGCGGAAAACCGGGCGGCTTTTGAGTTCATGGAAATCGTCCTCAAGGCGGCGGAGGGCGATGCCGCGCGGCGTTACAAGGACACGGATGAAATGCTGAGCGACCTCGCGTTGTTGAAAAGCGGGAAGTCGCTGAGGTATCTGCGGCGCGTCGAGACGAGGCTGAAATTGGCGGGCCGGATCCTGACATTTTCCGCCCTTGGCCTATCAATCGCGGGCGGGGCGTGGCTTTATGAAAGGCACAAGCGCGGGCAGGTGGAGTCCGCGGAGGCGGTGGCGCGGCAGGCTCAGCGGAAGACGCAGGAATTGTTGGCGGAATCGCTGTTGGCCGAGGCGCGGGCGGTGCGATTGAGCGGCCAGGCGGGCTCGCGCATCAAGGCGCTGGAAGCGGTTAGGCGCGGCCTGAGGGCGGGAGCGGATCCGGTGGAATTGCGCTCCCAGGCGGCGTCGGCGCTGGCCTTGGTGGACATCGGCGATGGCGACGCGCCGCACATTGCCTTTGAACCGGGACATCGCGCCACGTGGTCGCCCGATGGAAAATTTTATGTTTTCACCGATGTGGAAACCGGCCTGACGCGGGTGGTGGACCGTGCGACGGGAACGGAAACCGCCCGTTTTTCCACACGGCCGGAGGTGCTGGATATCAGCGTGGGAGCGGGCGCGCGTTACGTGGCCGTGCTGCATGCGGACTACTCGGTGGACCTGTGGGACAGCGTCGATGGAAGCTGCCGGTGGACGAAACCCGCCACGCGCCTAACGTGTGTTCCGGCGTTTTCAAAGGATGGAAACTGGGTGGTGAGCACGACCGATGAAGGGCTGACGGCGCGGGCCTGCGCCGGTGGGGAGGAGGTATGCTTCGCGCCCGGGGTGCCGGCCGCGCGGGGGATCTACATTGCCCCTGACGGAAAGTGGCTGGCCTATCTGGCGGTGCCGACAACCGGCGCGGACGGTGCGAAGTCGGATCTGGGATTCCGGATATACAGTGGGTTTTCCGGCCGTGTGCCTAACAAGGAGGAATTGCCGGCGATCAGGGAAAATGTTATTGAATCCGATTATTTGTTGGAGGGAGCCAGCATCAGCGCGGACGGGCGGTATCTGGCGGCGGCCGTGGGGGAGGATCGGATGCGGATTTGGGAAATGCCCTCCATGAGTCAGGTGGCGTGGCTGCGGGGGCATCAACGAAGTGTCAGGGGAACCGCCTTCCACCCTGACAATTCCGGGATTTTCGCCAGCACTTCATGGGACGGGACCACGCAGCTGTGGGACATTTCCACGCGGAAACAAATCATGATCTTCCGGCTGGGCGGGGAGCGACTCCTGCTGTCTCCGGGCAGCGGGGAATTGCTGATCCGTTCGTGGGATGGGGATACGGTTTACCGTGCGGCGCTGACGGCACGGAGCGCGCTGCGGGTCCTCG